>JAZNGK010000132.1:0-7195 GCA_045576395.1 Faecousia sp.
AAGGCAGGCGCACCGTCGATTCATATGATTCGTGTGGATATAGATACAGAAATCAGCCCGATGGTAGGCGGCCAGCAGCAATCACAGGATTTAATCTCTTACTTATCCTCCGAAGACCCCGAAAAGCTGTGGCAGAGTAACATTTTCGGCAAATCTGTTTATACGCTGATTCAAGACGGACTGACCACAAAGCTAATCCGCACACCCGATGATGTACGCGAGAAGTTCCGCGGTGTGCTCACTCGGGTTGTAAACGAGGGTGCTACCGGTCTTATTTGCTTAATTCTATGAAATTTTCGGGTGCACTTCGGTGCACCCAAATTTTTGTAATTATCCCTTTACCCCAAGGAAATAATATGGTAGAATGAATGTACTATTGAAATTTAGGAGCACACCATGAGGCTATCGCAGTTTACAAACCGCAAATGGAATTATAACGCCCTTGCTTTTGCATTCCCATTTGTGGGGATGCTGTTTCTCATGCTCATTGGCGGTTATAGTCCCTTTGGTAAATATGCAATGATATACTCGGATATGTTCCACCAATACTTCCCCTTCTTTAAGGCGTTTCGAAGCGCCCTGCTGTCGGGAGATTCCCTGCTATACAGCTGGGATATCGGTATGGGCATTGACTATTTAGGTCTATTTTCCTACTATTTGGCATCTCCTTTGAATCTACTAAGCATACTTGTCCCCGAACAATGGCTGTTGGGATATTTTTCTTTGTTAATGCCCATAAAGCTGGGTCTTGCCAGCTTGTTTTTTGGTATTTTCCTTAAGAAAATATTTGGTAAACAAGACCTTTCAACCGTTCTCTTCGGCAGTTTTTACGCCCTTTGCGCTTGGGCGTTGGGGTATCAATGGAATGTTATGTGGCTGGATACCTTTGCTGTACTACCGCTCGTTATTGTGGGTATGGTCAGTTTATTAAAGGAAAACAGGTTTGTTCTATACACCCTTACCCTGTTTTTCTCTATTTACGCCAACTATTATATCGGACTCTTTACCTGCATTTTTGTATTGCTGGTCTTTATATGCTATCAAATCTGTCGTTGGCAGAATTGGAGTACCTTTATTAAGGATTTATTCCGAATTGCGCTCTTTTCCCTGTTGGCAATCGGCATGACTGCGATTTTATCACTCCCTACTCTTTCTGCCCTTCAGACAACCCAATCCAGCATCAACAAATTCCCCGAGGGTTTTCGGTTAAATATGACTGCCGAGGATAATTGGCTGGGTCTTATAAAGACAATGGCAAAAGTGGCAGGCAATAGCAATGGCGGCATCACGCCTACCTATAAAGAAGGTCTGCCCAACCTGTACTGTGGCGTTCTCACGACCATTCTCGCGACACTTTACCTATTCTGCAAGCAGGTGCGTAAGCGCGATAAATTCTGCGCTGTGGGACTGCTGCTACTCTTTAATGTCAGCTTTATTGTCAGCCAATTGGACTATATTTGGCATGGGTTTCATTTTCCCAATATGATTCCCTATCGATTCAGCTTCCTGTACAGCTTTGTTCTGCTGTATATGGCTTACAGCGCTTGGATTTATCGCAAGTCATTCCACTTATGGCAGGTTGTATTGTCTGCTATGCTTGCTATTGGCATTTTATTTTGCTATGAAGACTTAACGGATTGGGTCTTCTGGGCATATAACGGTGTCCTGTTACTGCTGTATCTAACCGCACTTGTCTACTATTACAGCTTCCGACCTGTCGCAGAAAACGAAGATATACACGCCTACAAACAGGCGCATTCTGCACGAAGAAGTCTATGCAGTATGGCTCTAATCGCCATTATGGCTATTGAATTGGTGCTGAATTTGATAAACTTCGGCGCGACCTTCCCTGTTGTCAATGTAACCAACTATCCCAAGGGAAAACATTCCGCCGAAGATACCATCGCATATATGAATTCCCTCGAAGCAAACACCCCGTTTTATCGTGCCGAGGTAACACACGCCCAAACGCTCAATGACGGTGCGCTCAACGGCTACCACGGCATATCCGCCTTTACAAGCTCTGCGAATGTAAAGGTTACAGAGTTTATGAAGGCGCTGGGTTATGGCGCAAAGAACTCCTACAATCGTTACTGCTTCGAGGAAAGCTCTCCTGTGGCCAATCTCTTTTTGGGATTAAAATATATGATTGAACGCGACGGAAAGGTTGAGAACAACCCGTATTTTGATGATATATACACAAGTGGTGATGTGCATTTGTTGGAAAACAACGCCTATCTCCCTCTCGGCTTTCTCGCCAATTCCCAGCTGTTGAATGTTGATTTTTCTGTCGAAGGAAATCCCTTCTCGTTCCAAAACGAACTTATGCAACAAGCAACCGGCATAACAGAGGCTGTATGGTCGCTTATGCCCGGTACTATGCTTACCATTCAAGCCAACGGACCGCAAATCACCCCTCAACCCACAACCGGTTACTGCGCTTACACCACCGACGAACAGACAGACGGCACAATTATTTATAGCTACACCGCAAATCAAACGGGGCTTATGTGTGTTAACTTGGAGCTTTCCAAACGAAACAGTTTCTCCTTCCGCTTAAACGGAAGCGACCTTTACAGCGAAACCTATACCATACCCCAAATGCTTTCTGTCTGCGAAGTAAAGCCGGGCGATATGGTTGAAATCGAGCTAAAATGCAAAGAAAATGAGAAAGGCACCATTAAAATCATTTCCGCCATTCTCAACGAGCCTGTATTCCGCAAGGGATACGATATACTCTCCGCATCCGTGCTGGAGTTGACCGACTTTTCGAACACGCAGGTAAAAGGTACAATTGATTGTCAGCGAGATGGCGTTCTCTATACCTCTATCCCCCAAAACGGAAATTGGTATGCGGAAATTGACGGAAATCCTGCAGAAATCGTTACAATCGGCAACGCCATGGTCGGACTGCTGTTGCCCAGGGGTCAGCATACCATTCGCTTTATTTACAAAAACGACGCCTTTGACCTTGGCTGGAAAATCAGCCTGACTTGTGCGCTTGTATTCCTTGGAATCTACTTGTGGGTATATAAACCGACCTTCCGTCGAAAAAAAGGCAAGTACGAACGATAACCATAGAAGCCTCGCAACTATGTTGGGAGGCTTTTTCTTGTCTTATATGCAAAATTATTTTATAATATGATTAAATAACTGTAAGATTTTAACTTTCGATTTCTTCTATTAGAGTGAAAGGCCTTGAAATACTGTTTAGGAGGAGGACACGATGGACGATAGCAAAATCATAGAATTGTATTGGCAACGGAATGAATCGGCAATTGTCGAATCAAGCAAAAAATACGGCAAATATTGCCGTACAATTGCCTACAACATCCTCGCATCGAACGAAGACACGGATGAATGCTTAAACGACACCTGGCACAACGCCTGGTCTGCTATGCCACCGCAAAAGCCCGCAAAGCTTCAGTACTTCTTTGCGTGTATCACCCGCAACCTCGCCCTTGACCGTTATGGCTATAATAGAGCAAAAAAGAGAAACACACAGCTTGAATCGGCAATCGATGAATTTTGGGAATGTGTGCCAAATACAGATATGCCTGTCGAGAATATGCTTGCATTAAGGGAGATAATCAATCAATTCCTCGCTACGCTCGATAAACGGACACGCATCATCTTTCTGCGTCGTTATTGGTATAATTGCTCTGTAAAAGAAATAGCAAACAGTATGCACCTTACCGACAGCTATGTCAATGTCATTCTCCACAGAACAAGAAACAAGTTCAAAACACACCTCATAACGGAAGGAGTCTGTCTATGAAGAAAATACATTGGTATAAGGCACTTAGCCTTACAGATGAAGCATACCTTGCAGAAGCCGATCCCAAAAACGGAACCTCATCTAAGAAATTTTCCATTGTTTTACCGGCATTGGTTGCCTGTGCTTGCCTGCTTTTGAGTGCGGCAGGGCTATGGCTATTCCTCCCATTTGACACTTCTCCTCCCGATGTGTCAGCCTACGAAAAGAGCGCGTACTTCGATTTGATTCAAAAATTAAATACGCACACTTGGAATCCACCGGAAAACAGCAACAATTTTGAAAACATCTATGACGGTTTAGTAGATAATGTATTACCCGGCATAAAAAACGAAGCCATGGACATGCCGGAAGACATGGCTGGGGCAGCCGGCTCTGTCCTAGAGAGTGAAAACGGCACCTATCAAGAGATAACCGACAATCAAGTAGAAGGCATTACAGAGGCTGACCGCATTAAGCGGAGTGATAAGTATATCTTTTACCTTGACAATCAAAACCTGCGTGTATTTTCCATTGCAGGCTCGGATTCTGCCGAGCTGGGGCACTTTGACTGTGCGCAAAATGACAAGACCCTAGCCATTAACCAATGGGAATTCTATCTATCGCAGGATTGCAAGACAGCAATCATCATCACCCAATACAGAAACGAGAGCAAAAAGCCTGTTGTAGGCATTCTTGCGCTTGATGTAAGCGACCCTGCCAATATCGCAGAGAAGAAGCGCGTGGAACTCACAGGCAGTTATCTGTCCTCCCGTATAACGGATGGCAAGCTCCTGCTTATGACCGAGTTTGTAATCAACGGCAAAGCGCTGGATTTTGACGACCCCGGCACCTTCCTGCCCCAGGTTGACAGTGGAAACGGCCTTCAAGCCCTCGCACCGGAAGAAATTGTCTGCCCTGACATTCTCAACAACACGCGCTATACCGTCATTATCCAGCTGGACGAAAACACCCTTGAATCCCTTGGTGAATCGGCATATCTGTCCTATTCGGAAGATGTATATGTATCGCAAAATCACATTTTCCTGACACGCGTTTATGCGGATATTTCCGAAAGTGAAGACGGTGGTAATATTCGCAACGCAATGACGGAAATTTCCTGTCTGGATTACAGCGGCAACGCGCTGACTCAAAAAGGCTCTGTCGTAGTACGCGGTTATGTGAAAGACCAATGGAGTATGGACGAATATCAGAACATTCTCCGCGTTGTAACTACAACAAACGCAACGAAAATTTCTGCTGTTCAAGGAACAGTCGATACGGTTTCCGGCGGCTCCAATGTGTCGCAGAGCATTTTGATGACTGCAACCGGCAACGCTAATGCAAGCCTATACTGTGTAGATTTGACGAGCTTTGAAGTTGTTGCCAGCGTCATTGACTTCGCACCGCCCAGAGAAGAAGTGCAATCCGTTCGCTTTGACAAGGAAACGGCATATGTTTGCACATCCATTGAGATGTCTGACCCTGTGTTCTTCTTTGACCTGTCGGATATCAACAACATCACCTACAAGGACACCGGCACCATTGAAGGCTTTTCCTCCTCCCTTGTCAATTTCGGAAATGGGTACCTACTCGGTATCGGTCAGGAAAATTGGGGAACCTTTAAGGCGGAAATCTATGAGGAAACAGAAGACGGCGTGAGAAGTGTCTGCGCCTATACCCTTGAATCTGTCAGTTATTCCAACGAATATAAATCCTACTATATAGACCGCGAGAATCAATTGTTGGGTTTGGGTATTACCGATTACTACAAAACAGATAAAAAGGAAGATAGTCGCTATATTCTCTTATACTTTGACGGCTATAATATAGAAGAACTGCTTAATGAATCGCTTAACGGCTACAACGAAGCCAAACGCGGTGTCTATATCGACGACTATTTCTATATGTTTGGCAACGAGGATTTCAAAGTTAAAAAGGTCTTCTAATCAAACAAACCTGCTCCTTTTGATAGTATCTTGTCATGCTATTACCCCCTTATGTAGTTATTATCCTACATAAGGGGGGTGTTTTATCTATTGTTCAATTTTACAAAGCCTAGGGAGACGCATCATTTCACTTCCACAACATGCACTTGGTCCATGGTGTATTGGGATTGCGTAACAACGATGTCTGCAATCACAGCCACATCCGTCTGTTGCAACCCACCTTCCGGTGAAGCAACTGCGACAGAAATTGCTTCATCGGCAATATAGGCAACACAATCAGCATATCCCTTAGCAATCACAAGACTTTCAATCTGTGCCTCGCACAGCGCAAGGTTGACCAATTCTTCCAACTCGGCAGAGGATTGATTCGCATTTTCGTCCCCGTATGCCATTGTTTCTTGTAACAGGCTCACCGCGCTATCTCGAGCCTCTTGACGCGATAGCCGAACAGCCGCAAAGTAGTCGGTCATCGTATTGACATCATCACCGCTAAGCGAGCCCCCATCTGCCATTACCAGCTTATCGGCTGATAAGACCTTACTCTCATCAAGGGTGTCGGTCAAATCCGCAACCGCCTTGTCTTGGCTGTATGCCCAATTTGCATAAATACCGCCACATACAGTCAGCAGAACTGCCGCCGCCACCAAATTCTTCTTCCATATTTTCATATGCCAATGCCTCCCATTCATTTCATTTTTAACACGCAAATTTGATTCGTAGAAAGACCTGTAATTTTCGAAACCGCCTCCACAATTGCAAGTTTTACTGCAGGACTGTCTGCCCCTTGGCACACAACAATTGCGCCCAAATATGTAGGTGGATTTATTTGGTTAATTAGTCCTGCCTCTTTGCGTTGGGAATCGGTAATGATAACGGTTTCTGTTCGGGAAGTTCCTCCATCAGCGGAAGTAGATATATCACCGTTAGTTTGATATACCGTTTCCGCTCCGTTTGCCACCGACAGAAGCACCTGTACCTCCCCTGCCCCCTGTATGGATTGCAAAATCTCCGTCAGCGATTTCGATTCAATGGCGGTACTGTTCGGTTTGCTTTCCTCTTGTACCTGTTGGGTGGGCGCAGATTTTTCCGGCAAGAGTAGCAGCCCCAAACCGATTACCAAAACAATCACAGCATATTTATACTTTCCGATGAGGCCTTTTAATCCACCACTCAGCTTTTTTATATCCACCGCTGATTCTCCTTTGCAACACCAAGATTCTCTGCTATATATGCACCCAGCACTTGCTTTGCATAGGGTGATGCGTTTCCTGTAAGCTTCACCCCACAGGGGACCGAATTCTCTTCCTCATCCAGCTCCACCTCCACCGTAATCTCCAAACCCATAAGATTGGCTTTGTCCAAGATATATGCTTCCGTTTGGTGCTTTATGATTCCGTTGATGCTATTTTTTGCCGCTGTCTTTCCGTCTTCCACATAGCTTTGCGCCTCAATGGAAATGTCGTCAAAATAATCTGTGATGTTTTGAAATCGG
>JAZNGK010000133.1:0-9325 GCA_045576395.1 Faecousia sp.
TATGACACTGGCAGTTGAGCCTATGGTGAATCAAGGCGTTTATGACGTCAAGGTTCTGAAAGACGGCTGGACCACAGTGACAGCCGACGGAAAACTTTCCGCCCACTATGAAAATACTGTACTCATCACCGACGGGGAGCCGGAAATACTCACCGTCGCCGAAGACCTTCCCCTTTAAGGGAAGCACCAATGGAACAACCTAACAGGAGGTTAACAACTTGGCAAAGGACGACGTAATTGAGATTGAGGGCATCGTAACCGATGCACTGCCCAACGCAATGTTTAATGTGGATATCGGAAACGGCCACATTATTCTGGCACACATTTCCGGCAAGCTCCGTATGAATTTCATCAAAATCTTGCCCGGTGACAAGGTAACTGTTCAAATGTCTCCCTACGATTTGACCCATGGCCGAATCACGTGGAGAAGTAAGTAAACACAAGAGATTATCTCTATTGGAGGTTAAACAGTATGAAAGTAAGACCGTCCGTTAAACCCATGTGCGAAAAATGTAAAATCATCAAGCGCAAGGGTCGCGTTATGGTAATTTGCGAAAACCCCAAGCACAAGCAAAGACAAGGCTAATAGGAGGTGCTGAAAGAATATGGCTCGTATTTCTGGTATTGACTTGCCCCGTGAAAAGCGAATTGAAATCGCTTTGACCTATATTTACGGTATTGGACCTGCACGCGCTGCAAAGGTTCTGGAGCTGACAAAGATTGACCCGGATACCCGCGTGAAGGACTTGACCGAAGAGCAGGAAGCGCAGCTGCGTGAAACCATCGAGGGTAATTTCATCATCGAGGGCGACCTGCGCCGCGAGACTGCTATGAACATCAAGCGCCTCAGCGAAATCGGTTGCTACCGTGGCATCCGTCATCGTCGTGGCTTGCCTGTGCATGGTCAACGCACCAAGACCAATGCTCGTACACGCAAGGGTCCCAAGAAGACCATTGCAAACAAGAAGAAGTAAGGAGGGATATGTAAATGGCTAAGACTACTAAGAAAGTTATTAAGCGTCGTAGAGAACGCAAAGTAGTGGAAAAGGGCGCGGTGCATATCCGTTCCTCTTTCAACAACACCATGGTAACCGTTACCGATCTGAACGGCAATGCCCTGAGCTGGGCTTCCTCCGGCGGTCTGGGCTTCCGTGGTTCTCGTAAGTCCACTCCCTTTGCTGCGCAGACTGCTGCAGAGACCGCTGCCAAGGCTGCAATTGATAACTGCGGTCTGAAGACTGTTGAGGTCTATGTTAAGGGCCCCGGTCAGGGACGTGAGGCTGCTATCCGGGCTCTGCAGACTGCAGGTCTGGAAGTCGTAATGATTAAGGACGTCACCCCCATTCCTCACAATGGCTGCCGTCCTCCCAAGAGACGTAGAGTCTGATTTCGGAATAGGAGGATTATTGAGATATGGCTAAGAATATGCAGCCTGTGCTGAAGCGTTGCAGAACGCTGGGCGTTTCTCCTGCCGCGATGGGTTATTCCAAGACTTCCAACAAGAACCCCGGCGGTCAGAGAAGAGCAAAGAAGTCCGAATATGCAACGCAGCTGACTGAGAAGCAGAAGGTAAAATTTGTTTATGGCATTCAGGAAAAGCAGTTCCGCAACTACTATGAGAAGGCAGCGCGTCAAGAGGGTAATACCGGCGACAACCTGCTGACCCTGGTAGAGCGCAGATTGGACAATGTTGTCTACCGTCTGGGCTTTGCGAACTCCCGTCGTCAGGCTCGCCAGCTGGTGAACCATGGCCACTTCACAGTAAACGGTGGTCGTGTAAACATCCCCAGCTACTTGATTAAGCCCGGTGATGTGGTTGCTGTTTGCGAGAAGAGCGCTTCCAACGCTTTCTTTAAGGCACTTAAGGAAGCTGATACTTTTGTTGCTGCTCCCAAGTGGCTGGACCGTGATAAAAATACCCTTACCGGTA
This sequence comes from Faecousia sp., assembly GCA_045576395.1. Lineage (GTDB taxonomy): Bacteria > Bacillota > Clostridia > Oscillospirales > Oscillospiraceae > Faecousia. The sequence continues at coordinate 1,931 of JAZNGK010000133.1, forward strand.
AGGTCGTTGCTATGCCCACAAAGGCAGATATCGACTTCGACATCGCTGTCCACCTGATTGTCGAGTTGTACTCTAAGTAATCGACCCCCTGTTTGTTCGCGTATTGCTATTGTAGGGTGCATTCTACACCCCACACACTTAATAAGGAGGGTTAAGATTCATGGTAGAAATTGAAAAGCCTCGCATCACTTGCCTGGATACCCCCGAGGATTTGTCCTACGGCAAATATATCGTAGAGCCTCTGGAGCGTGGGTATGGCATGACGCTGGGTAACTCCCTGCGCCGGATTATGCTGAGCAGTCTGCCCGGCTATGCCGCAACTTCTGTGAAGATTGCAGGCGTGTTGCACGAGTTTTCCACTATCCCCGGTGTAACCGAGGATGTTACGGAAATTGTACTGAATGTGAAGGGCTTGATTGTCAAGCTGCACAGTCAGGGCGTGAAGACTGTGTATATCGATGCGGTCGGTCCCTGTGAGGTTACCGCCGGCGATATTAAGGCTGATGGCGAGGTTGAAATTCTGAATCCCGAGCTGCACATTTGCACGCTGGGTGAAGATGCAACTTTTAATATGGAAATCACCCTGTCGCAGGGTCGTGGTTATGTATCGACGGACCGAAACAAGGCCGCCCAGACAGTGATTGGTGTGATTCCCATTGACTCCATTTATTCCCCTGTAACAAAGGTGAATTATACGGTGGAGCCTACTCGTGTTGGCGACAAGACCGACTTTGACAAGCTGACCTTGGAGGTCTGGACGGATTCTACGATTTCCGCGAAGGATGCTGTTTCTTTGGGCGCGAAGATTTTGTCCGACCATTTGACGGTGTTTACAAACCTGTCCGATAAGCTCAGCGCGGACTCTACTGTTGTAGAGAAGTCCCTTGACCGCCCCGATACCAAGCTGGCAATGACCATCGATGAGCTGGACCTGTCCGTCCGTAGCTTCAATTGCCTCAAGCGCGCCAATATCAACACCGTGGCTGACTTGATTAACAAGACCGGTGAGGATATGATGAAGGTGCGTAATATGGGCAAGAAGTCCCTGGACGAGGTGCAGAAGAAGCTGGAAATGATGGGTCTGTCTTTGGCCAGTGAGGATTCCGGCAGCAACAACTAATGATAGGAGGAAACGTTCATGTTCGGTACTCGTAAACTGGGCAAGACAAGTGCACAGAGAAAGGCACTTCTGCGCCAGCAGGTAACGGATTTGCTGGCCAACGGCAAGATGGAAACCACCTTCTACCGCGCCAAGGAAGTTCAGCCCGTTGTGGAAAAGATGATTACCTTGGGTAAGAAGGGCGGTCTGTATAATTATCGTAGAGCACTGTCTTTCATCACGAAGGAAGATGTGGCAAAGAAGCTGTTTGACGAGGTTGCTCCCAAGTATGCTGACCGTAACGGCGGCTACACCAGAGTAACCCGCACCGGCGCACGCCGTGGCGATGCTGCTGAAATGGCAGTTATCGAGCTGGTCTAATTCCGGTTAATAACAAATAAAAGAGCGTATCGCACCAGCGATACGCTCTTTTTGTATGATTGGCTTATTTGATATCGACACCACCGAACATACTAAAGCCCTTTATATAGATGGTAGGTCTATCAGGCTGGGAGACGGTTTTGTTGTCGAAACCGCCAAAAATGCTGAATGAGCTGGCGACTACATTCACATTTGGAGGAACCAAAATGTCAATGCCACCAAAAATGGCAGTTGCCCGGATGGTGCAGTCTTTTTCGATGATGGCATTTTTTAGGTTACAGTCCACGCCACCAAAAACGGCGATGAGATCTCCGCCTTCAAATGTGCATCCGTCGCACTTACAGTCGCGGCCACCAAAAATAGCGCCTGCAAAGATAGAATTGGATTCTTTCATATCAGTACCTCCAATAATTTGAAAACTTTACGGGTGTCAAAGTTATTATAGCACAAGGTTGGAATGTTGAAAAGGGTGTGTTGCAAACGCAACACACCCTAAAAATTAAACTTCCTTGCTCTTGGTGGCAATTTCCATCAGGCACTTGGCGGTGAATTCCTCGGGAGTCATAGCGCCTAAGTCCTCGCCCTTACGGGTACGGACGGATACGGTGCCGTTTTCCATATCGCGGTCGCCGATAACCAGCATATAGGGCACCTTTTGCAGCTGCGCCTCGCGGATTTTGTAACCCAGCTTTTCACTGCGGCAGTCGGTTTCTGCGTGAATGTTCACTGCATTCAGTTTGCCTGCCAGCTCTTTGGCATATGCGTGAGCGCGGTCGGTAATCGGAAGAATCATAACCTGCGTGGGCATCATCCACAACGGCAGCGCACCGGCGTATCGCTCGATCAGGTAGGCAAGTGTCCGTTCGTAACAGCCAAGGCTGGTGCGGTGAATGATATAGGGGGTTTTCTTCTGACCGTCAGCATCGGTGTATTCCATACCGAACTTCTGCGCCAACAGCATATCGATTTGAATGGTAACGATGGTGTCTTCCTTGCCGAATACATTCTTATATTGAATGTCCAGCTTGGGACCGTAGAAGGCGGCCTCGTCGATGCCAATTTCATAATCGATACCCAGATTGTCCAGAATGGTTTTCATAGTGGCCTGTGCGGCTTCCCATTGTTCCGCGGTGCCTTCGTACTTGATGCCGGCGCGCGCAGGGTCCCATTGGGAGAAACGGAAGGTGCAGTTTTCCAACATACCGACGGTGTCCAGAACATACTTGGCAAGCTCCAGACAGCCGCGGAATTCTTCTTCCAGCTGGTCGGGGCGCAGGATAAGATGACCTTCGGAAATGGTGAATTGGCGGACACGAATCAGACCGTGCATCTCGCCGGAATCCTCATTACGGAACAGGGTGGAGGTTTCGCCTAAACGCATAGGCAGGTCGCGGTAGGAACGGGCGCGGTTCAGGTAAACCTGATATTGGAAGGGGCAGGTCATCGGGCGTAGCGCGAAGCACTCTTTTTCCTCGTCGTCGGGATCACCCATGATAAACATGCCGTCGCGGTAGTGATCCCAGTGGCCGGAGATTTTGAACAAATCCCGCTTGGCCATTAAGGGCGTCTTGGTCAGCAGGTAGCCGCGCTTCTGCTCCTCGTCCTCAATCCAGCGCTGAAGCGTTTGAATGACACGCGCGCCCTTGGGGAGCAGAACGGGAAGACCTTGTCCGATTTCCTCGACGGTGGTGAAAAACTCCAATTCACGACCCAGCTTGTTGTGGTCGCGCTTGAGTGCTTCTTCTTGGGCAGTCAGATAGGCGTCCAGCTCGTCTTTTGTGGGGAAGCCGATGCCGTAGATTCTTTGGAGCATCTTTCGGTTGGAGTCGCCGCGCCAATACGCACCGCAGGATTTGGTCAGCTTAAAGCCGTTGTGGCGCAGTCTGCCGGTGTGGTCCAAGTGAGGACCGGCGCACAGGTCGGTGAATTCGCCTTGGGTGTAGAAGGAAATGGTCGCGTCCTGCGGTAAATCTTCAATCAGTTCTACTTTGTAAGGCTCGTTCATAGACTGCATATATGCGAGGGCCTCCTCGCGGGTTTTTTCGGTGCGCTCTAAGCGGATGCGTTCTTTGATAATCTTCTTCATCTCGGCTTCAATCTGCCCCAAGTGGTCGGGCGTGAAGGAGAAGGGGGCATCAAAGTCGTAGTACCAACCCTCGTCGATGGCAGGGCCGATGGCCAGCTGTACTTCCGGAAACAGGCGCTTTACCGCCTGCGCCATAACATGGGAGCTGGTGTGCCAAAAGGTTTTGCGATATTCGGGATTTTCAAAGGTGTACAGGTTTTCTTCGTTCATAATGTTCCTCCTTAATGTTCGGGAGAGGGTATAAAAATACCCACCCCTGACAATTCAGGGGTGGGATACAAATTGTATTCCACGGTTCCACCCTGGTTGCGAATTGCTTCGCCACTCGTTGACGCGTTAACGGGCGTACCCGACCGGCTATTTCCTGCCGATAGCTCAGAAGTGGTATCGCAAACGGGCACATACAAGGTCCTTGCACCATACAGACCTCTCTCTGGGAAGTGCATCGAAAGCGCGTGTCTTCGTCATAGCCTTTATCCGCAATCAATATAACACAGTTTTTAGGCGTTGTCAATCCCGACGAGGGAATGGAAAAATCACCAAAGTGGAGGAAATGTGATTTTCAAAATATCAATTTTCAAACAAAGGGGAGGGAAAGTAAGGAAAATTTGTATAAAAGGGTTTACCATAATCTGCAAATTGGTTATTTTTCCTTAAGGTTACAGAATTTTCTAGAAAATGTCAAAAAATGTAACTAAATATACCATATATTGTGGTACATTTCACCAAAATATACGATAAATTGACAAAAAGTTAACATAATATTGCAGCAATAATTTTATAAAAAGTTGTCAATTTCTAGCTTTTTTCAGGAAAGGCTTGACTTTTTCTGAATTTTTGTTATAATGAGCTTGCAATCCAACTATGGATTGTATTTCTTTGTAACTATTTGATACCACTGCTTGTGGTATCTCTATCTAAAATTTGTGAAAGGAGGTTCCTGCTATGGACTTTATAACGCCCTTTGTAATTGGCAGAAAGCACAGCCTTATAAAAGTGATTGCGATTCTGCTGGCGATGGGGTGCCTGGTGGGTTCCCTTTCCCAGACTGCGCAGGCAGAGAACACATTCGTGATTACCGATGGCGATGCGGTTACCGTACATACCACATACGCTTCCGACCCGGCTAAGGTTCTGCAAGAGGTTGGCGTGGCTCTGTCCGATGAAGATACCTATACGACCGAAACGGTTGCCGGTGTTTCTGAAATTACAGTACAGCGCTTGCAGACCATTACGGTATATTACGGTGAGCAGGTTTTACAGGCAAACAGCTATGGTGAGCGTCTTGATGCTCTGTTTGTCCGACTGGGAATTTTAATTGATGATTCTGCTGTGGTGTCGTTGCCCTTGGATACGATGACCGCTGACGGAATGGAGGTCCGCGTGGACCGCAAGGGTGAGCTGACAGAAAGCTATACTGTGGAAATCCCCTTCGAAATCTCCTATTGCGATGACCCCACCTTGGCAAAGGGTGAGGAGAAGATTTTGGTTGCCGGTAAAAACGGTCAAATGCTCTGTACCGCCAATGTGGTATATGTCAATGGTGTGGAGACTTCCCGTAATGTTTACCAGCAGACTGTAATTACAGAGCCTGTCAAGCAGGTGGTCGCTGTGGGTACCGGCGAGAAGGTCGGTCAGGTGTCCGATAAGCCGTTGATTGGCGATGGCGTGATTGTACTGCCCAGCGGTGAGGTGCTCACTTACACCAAAAAAGAAAGCTTTGTCGCAACAGCCTATACCCATTTGGACGACGGCTGTGATGAATTTACCGCCAATGGCGCACCCGTCAAGTGGGGCGTTGTGGCTGTGGATCCCGATGTGATTGACTATGGCACGCGTATGTTCATCGTTGCCGGTGATTTTGTATACGGCTTAAGTACCGCGGAGGATTGCGGTAGCTCCATTGTCAACAAGCGTGTGGACTTGTATATGCCCACCTTGGAGGAAGCCTTCGGCTTCGGTGTCCGTGATTGTACCATTTACTTCCTTGGCGATGCCAATTGGAAGGAAAACTAATTGCAAAACCGCCTTTTTTCTGCTATGATAGCAGGAGAAAGGCGGATTTTTTATGATTGATGTTTGCGATATTCAAGTAATGAAGCCATTGCTTTCGCAGTATGGTTTTCACTTTTCAAAGGCCAAAGGGCAGAATTTCTTGATTGCGCGCTGGGTGCCGGAGCAGATTGCCGAGGCAAGCGGTGTGGACGAAACGGTGGGTGTTCTGGAAATCGGACCGGGCATCGGCCCGTTAACCCAGCAATTGGCGCTACGGGCAGGAAAAGTCTGCGCGGTGGAGCTGGATAAGCGGTTGGAGCCGATTTTGCAGACTACTGTGGGTGAATTTTCCAATTTGGAAATCGTCTGGGACGATATTCTCAAGCAGAACATTCCGAAGCTGGTTTCAGAGAAGCTTGGGGGTTTGCGCCCCTATGCCTGCGCCAACCTGCCGTATTATATTACCTCTCCCATTCTGACCGCGCTTTTGGAGGCGGCTTGCTTTGAGGCGGTAACGGTAATGGTGCAAAAGGAAGTGGCGTTACGAATCGGCGCAAAGCCCGGTACAGCGGATTACAGCGCCTTTACGGTGTTTTGTCAGTTCTATGCAGAGCCGGAAATTCTGTTCGATGTGCCTGCGCATTGTTTTTTGCCACAGCCGAAAGTAACCTCTGCGGTGGTGATGCTGAAAATCAGAAAAAACCTGCCTTGGGAGATTTTGGATAAAGCAACCTTTTTCAAAACGGTCAGAGCCAGCTTTGCCATGCGCAGGAAGAAATTGCAAAACGGTCTTGCCGCCGGTTTTCCGGAGCTTGGCAAGGCAGGCGCAGGCGAGGTGATTGCCGCTTGTGGTTTGCCGGAGAATGTGCGCGGAGAAACCTTGGACATCGCGCAGTTTGCAGACCTTGCGAATGCAATTTACAGGAGGAAGACCCATGCTTGAGTTCTTGTTTTTGGACTTAGATGATACGATTTTGGACTTTCACAAAGCGGAGCGCTTGGCATTGGGCAAGACCTTTCGCGCCTTCGGCTTGGAGCCGACGGAGGCTGTGATGGCGCGTTACAGTCAAATCAACAAAGCACATTGGGAGCGCCTGGAGCGCAAGGAATTGACCAGAGAGCAGGTGCTTGTGGGGCGGTTTGCCCAGCTGTTTGCGGAATCGGGTCTGTGCGCGGATGCGGAGCGCTGTGCAAGAGCGTATGAGGACAATCTTTCTGTGGGGCATTACTTTTTGCCCGGTGCGTTAGAGGCGCTGGAGTGCTTACACAAAAAGTATAAGCTGTACTTAGCCAGCAACGGCACAGCAAAGGTGCAGGCAGGTCGGCTCAAGAGCGCCAATATCAGCCATTACTTTGCGGAGATTTTCGTTTCGCAGGAGATAGGCGCCAACAAGCCGGATCTGCTCTATTTTACACGCTGCTTTGAAAGAATCCCCAACTTTGACCCAACGAAGGCGATGATGGTCGGGGACAGCTTGACCTCGGATATTTTGGGTGGGATACAAGCAGGTATGGCAACCTGCTGGGTCAACCCCACAGGCAAGCCCGGTCGCGCAGATATTCGTCCGGACTATGAGATTTCATCGCTTTCCCAATTGGATGCCCTTTTATCACACCTATAAATACAGAAATGTTCCGGTATCGTCGACCAAACGATACCGGAACGTTTGCAAAAGGGAGATAAGAAAATGAAAAGGGAGATTTATACGCATCTATTATAGCATAACTATTTTTATTTGCAATAGGAAATTTGTGAAATCAGCGCGAATAGTGTAGAAAATTTTATGTAAAAATTGTGCAATATAACCAAAGCCGTCGCAGACATCTCGTCTGC
>JAZNGK010000134.1:0-5093 GCA_045576395.1 Faecousia sp.
TGTATACGCAGGTGCTGAGGAAATGCCCCGCGTCCTGAAGGGTCTGGGCATTGCAATCGTTTCTACTTCCAAGGGTGTTATGACCGATAAGAAGGCTCGCGAAGCCCACATTGGCGGCGAAGTCCTGGCCTTCGTTTGGTAAGGGGGAACAGCAGAATGTCTAGAATTGGTAAAAAGCCGGTAATCGTTCCGGCAAATGTTACGGTTGATATTGCCGCCGGTAATGTCGTAACCGTGAAGGGCCCCAAGGGCACCTTAACTCACACTCTGCATCCCGACATGATTATCAAGGCTGAGGGTAATGTCCTCACCGTTGGGCGTCCCGATGAAGAGCATCTGCACAAGTCTTTGCACGGCTTGACCCGTACCCTGCTTTCCAATATGGTGGAAGGCGTTGAGAAGGGTTATAGCAAGGAGCTGGATGTCAATGGCGTCGGCTACCGTGTAGAGAAGAAGGGCACCCAGCTGGTCATGCGTTTGGGCTTCTCCCATGAGGTTATCATGGACGAGATTCCCGGCATCACCGTAGAGGTTCCCAACCCCAACAAGATTATTGTCCACGGCATCGACAAGCAGGTTGTTGGTCAGTTTGCTGCCGAAGTGCGTGGTAAGCGTCCCCCCGAGCCGTATAAGGGCAAGGGCATCAAGTATACCACTGAGGTCATCCGCCGTAAGGTTGGTAAGACCGGTGCGAAGAAGTAATGGAGGTGTGGCGAAATGGTTAAAAATGTCGATAAAAATGCAATGCGCCTGAAGCGCCATATCCGCGTTCGCGGTAAAATCTCCGGCACTCCTGCGTGCCCCCGTCTAAATGTATTTCGCTCCAACGCGAACATTTACGCACAGATTATTGACGACGTAAACGGCGTAACCCTGGTTTCCGCCAATACGCTGGAAAAGGAATTTGAGGGTGCTACCGGAAATGCAGAGGCTGCAAAGAAGGTAGGATTGGTTTTGGCTGAACGGGCTAAGGCTAAGGGCATTGAAGATGTGGTCTTTGACCGCGGCGGCTATGTATATCATGGTCGTGTTGCTGCTCTGGCTGAAGGCGCCCGTGAAGGCGGACTCAATTTCTAAGCATAAGGAGGAAAAGAAATGGCTTACAATAAGACTCCTAACAATGAAGCGCCTGAGTTCATTGAGAAGGTCGTTTACCTGAACCGTGTTTCTAAGACCGTTAAGGGCGGCCGTGTTATGAAGTTCTCCGCCCTGGTGGTTGTGGGCGACGGTAAGGGTACCGTCGGTTATGGTCTGGGCAAGGCAGCTGAGGTTTCCGAGGCAATTCTGAAGGGCATCACCGATGCAAAGAAGAATATGGTTAAGATTTCTCTGGCTGCACATGGCACCATTCCGCACGAAGTTACCGGCATTTTCGGTGCAGGTAAGGTTCTGATGAGACCCGCACCCGAAGGTACCGGCGTTATCGCCGGCGGTGCTGTCCGTGCTGTTATGGAAGCAGTTGGCATCAAGAATATTACAGCTCGCTGCCTGCGTTCCAACAACCCCCAAAATGTTGTCAAGGCAACGATGGTGGGTCTGAAATCCCTGCGTTCTCCCCTGCAGATTGCTGCGATTCGTGGTAAGAGCGTAGAAGAAATCGTGTAAGGAGGGTAATGACATGGCAAACTTGAAGATTACCCTTGTTAAGAGCCTCAACGGCCGCCTGGAAAAGCAAATCGCTACCGCCCATTCTTTGGGTCTGCGTAAGATTGGCCAGGTTACGATTCAACCCGATAATACCCAAACCCGTGGCAAAATCGCCAAGATTGGCTTTATGCTGCAGGTTACCGAAGTAGAATAAGGAGGGTAAAGATAATGAAACTTCATGAACTCTCCCCTGTCGCCGGCTCCACCTTTGTGGGTAAGCGGAAGGGTCGCGGTGTAGGTACCGGCAACGGTAAGACCGGTGGCCGTGGCCATAAGGGTCAGCATGCCCGTTCCGGCGGCAAGACCCGTGTCGGTTTTGAAGGCGGTCAGATGCCGCTGTCCCGCCGCGTGCCGAAGCGTGGTTTCAATAATGTATTCGCAAAGCCTTTGACTGCCATTAACCTGACAGTTCTCAATCGCTTTGAAGACGGCGCTGTTGTAGACGCCGCTGCTCTGATTGAAGCAGGTGTTTTGGACGCCTGTCCGTATGGTCTGAAAGTACTGGCAAACGGCACTCTGACCAAGAAGATTACCGTTAAGGCTACGGCTTTCTCTGAGTCTGCGAAGGAAAAAATTGAGCAGGCAGGCGGAAAGACCGAGGTGGTATAATGTTTCACACATTGCAGAACGCTTGGAGAATTCCTGAGCTCCGCAAAAAGATAATGTTTACCATGCTGATGCTGCTCATCTATCGAATCGGCAATGTGATTCCGGTTCCTTATATTGATGCAAGCACCTTGGCAACCTACTTTGACAGCACGCTGTCTAACACAATTTTGGGCTTGTACGATGCGATGTCCGGTTCCGCTTTCTCACAGGCGTCCGTTCTGGCATTGGGCATTCAGCCCTATATCAATGCTTCTATTATCATTCAGCTGCTCACCATCGCCATTCCCGCTTTGGAGCGTATGGCTAAGGAAGAGGGCGAGGTTGGTAAGAAGAAGATTGAGAAAATCACCCGCTACTCCACTGTTGCACTGGGTGTTCTGCTGGGCTTTGCCTACTACACCATGCTGCGCAACTACGAAACCCAGAATCTGGCTATTATCACCGAAAAGGGCGTTCTGCCTGCGATTGTGATTATTCTGGCATTTGCCGCCGGCTCCTCTGTGGTTATGTGGATGGGTGAGCAGATTACCGAATTCGGTATCGGCAACGGTATCTCTATGATTCTGTTTGCAAATATCATTTCCGGCCTGCCCGGAACCTTTAGCCGTCTGCTCGGCTTCCAATGGTGGATTGCGGCAATCATCGCTGTTGTCATGCTAATGTTGGTGATTTTCATCGTGTTTATCAACGATGCAGAGCGCCGTATTCCCATTCAGTATGCAAAGCGTGTTGTCGGCCGTAAGGTCTATGGCGGTCAGAACACCAACCTGCCCATTAAGGTGGCAATGAGTGGTGTTATGCCTGTTATTTTCGCACAGTCCATCGCTTCTTTGCCTGCTACCATTTGCACCTTCATCGGTAAGACCCAGGGCAATTGGTACAAGAATGTGTGGTCAAGCGAAACTTGGTTCTATGCCGCATTCTACGGCCTGCTGATTTTCTTCTTCAGCTGGTTCTACTCAACCATTCAGTATGACCCTGTGGAAATTTCCAACAACCTAAAGAAGAACGGTGGATTTATCCCCGGCTTGCGTCCCGGAAAGCCGACTGCCGACTTCATTAAGAAGGTCATCAACAAGATTGTTGTGTTTGGCGCGGTGTATCTGGCGATTGTTGCGTTGCTTCCCATTATCGGAGGTAATTTGGTGCCCGGGGTCAAGAACTTGGCAATCGGCGGTACCTCTGTCATCATCATTGTCGGTGTTGCTTTGGAGACTGTGAAGGCTCTGGAGGCACAGATGCTGATGCGCCACTACAAGGGCTTCCTGGATTAAGCGGAGGCAGAGTAGATGAACCTGATTTTATTAGGTGCACCCGGTGCCGGTAAGGGAACACAGGCAGAAATGCTGGCAGAAAAACTGCAAATCCCTACTATTTCTACCGGAAATATGCTCAGAGAGGCCATGGCAAATGGCTCGGATTTGGGCAAACAAGTAAAAACCTGCATGGACGAAGGTCGCTTGGTCTCTGACGAGCTGGTGCTCGGCATTGTGGCAGAGCGTACCAAGAAGCCAGATTGCAAAAACGGCTTTATTCTGGACGGGGTGCCTCGCACCCTCGCCCAGGCAAAGGCGCTCGACGCAATGGGCATCAAGCTCGACCATGTGGTTTCCCTTGAGATTGACGATGCTGTGATTGAGGGCCGTATGACCGGCCGTCGGGTTTGCCCCAAATGTGGCGCAAGCTTTCATATCACCGCCAATCCTCCCAAAAAGGATAACACCTGCGACCTGTGTGATGCGGAGCTGATAATCCGCAAGGACGATGCGCCGGAAACGGTCAAGAATCGTCTTGCAATTTATCACGAAACCACAGAGGTCCTCAAGGACTACTATGCCGCGCAAAACAAGCTTCGGCTTGTGGAAGGCAATCAGTCCATCGAGGGTGCGTTCCGGGATATCTTGCATGTCTTGGGAGAAAAGGTATGATAGCAATCAAAAATGAACAAGAGCTTTCTGTAATGCGTCAGGTAGGCAAAATTACCGCGGCAGCCCGTGCCTTGGCAGGGGAAATGGTAAAGCCCGGCGTATCTACAAAGGCAATTGACAGAGCCGTACGGGAGTTTATCCTTGGGCAGGGCGCAAAACCGTCGTTCCTGCACTATAACGGCTTTCCCGCATGCGCCTGCATCAGTGTAAATTCGGTGGTTATCCACGGGATTCCCGACGGATACCTGCTGCAAGACGGGGACATTGTTTCCGTGGATGTGGGAGCTTACTATAAGGGGTTTCATGGAGATTGCGCAGCAACCTTTCCCTGCGGTACAATCAGTGCCGAGGCAGAAAGATTAATCCGCGTAACGGAGCAAAGCTTTTTCGAAGGTATCCGTTTCGCAAAAAACGGACACAGAGTGTCCGACATCTCCCACGCCATTGAGAAGCATGTGGAGTCTAACGGTTTTTCCGTTGTGCGTTCATTCGTAGGTCACGGCGTAGGCGCACAATTACACGAGGAGCCGGAAGTACCGAATTTCGGTAGTCCCGGCCGTGGACCGAGATTATTACCGGGCATGACGCTGGCCATTGAGCCGATGGTAAACCAAGGCACCTATGATGTGCGGGTTTTGAAAGACGGCTGGACAACGGTTACTGCTGACGGAAAACTCTCTGCCCACTATGAAAATACTGTACTCATCACCGACGGGGAGCCGGAAATACTCACCGTCGCCGAAGATTCCCGGCATTGAGCCGGCGAATGCAAAGCGAGGAGGTTAACAGCTTGGCAAAGGACGACGTAATTGAGATTGAGGGCATCGTAACCGATGCACTGCCCAACGCAATGTTTAATGTGGATATCGGAAACGGCCACATTATTCTGGCACACATTTCCGGCAAGCT
>JAZNGK010000135.1:0-1724 GCA_045576395.1 Faecousia sp.
GGTCATTGTAGGTCTGTACTTTTGTTGCCCACAGGGCGTTCAGTTCGCTGTTACCGCGGCGGTCAGCAACATCGCATTGCTCCTGCAAAACCTTGCCGAACCAACGGGATGCCTTTTCCGCGCCGTAGACATTCAAATGCAATCCTGCATCATAGGTATCCGTGGACCAGTCGATGCCCATTTCCTCCTGATGCTCCAGCATATTGATATACAAAAGGTCATTTTCCTCTGCATAGGCCGCTACCTGCTCGTCCCACTGGGGCCACCAGTAGGGCGAAAGGGCCGGGGCTTTAATCAGCACCAGCTGTGTGCCCTTTTCCTTGCAAAGCTCCACCATTTTGTCCAGGTAATACCAACTGTTTTCCCCCAGGCGGTAATCCACCAACGGCTTTTCCGGGTTAATCTCCCCCAAAGGCTTGACACCGGTTTGCATCAAATAGCCGTTGTCGGATACCTGCGGCCGGCTGAACCAGTAGGTAAAATCGTCTTTTGTCAGCTGAGACCAGCGGTCGTGGAAACGCAGCAGCGGGAACAGGTAGCTGTACTGCGCCTCCCATTTTTTCTCCTCCTCCGTCATGGAAGCCATAATGGAATTCCATTTGGACGAGGACCAGCGCATTCCGTCCAGCGTCATGCGGTTGTATGCCTCCCGCTCGCTCTGCTTGCCGGTGCTTTGGGGCGTGTCATATTTCATGGACAGCACATTAAAGACCATCACCTTCGGGGTTTCATACCGGAAGGTTTCCTCCATCAAATAGTAAGACTGCCAAATCAGCTGCTGGGCGCTGCCCCGAATGTAAGAGGTAATGCCGTATTCCTCCCACAGCGTTATGGGAGAAAAATTCTCATACACCTCGCAGTCACCGATGAACATCACATCGTTGTTGCCTGCATTGGCGTAGTATTCACTAACCAAATTGCCCTCTTTGGATTTGTCCATATACTTAGGCACCAGCAGCGCCTGCAGGCAGGCAAGCAGCACCGCGCATATTACCAACACGGAGGCGGTTATTAGGATTTTCTTCTTCATGCTGCCTCCTAGAATTGGTTGTAGATAAAGTCGCTTGCGTTATAGCCGATACCGTAGCTGCCCATCAGCAGCACAATCACCAGCAAAACAAACACAAGAATATACCGCAGCAGCGGTTTGTTCCAAAGTACCTGCCGGATGCTGCCCCGGGTTTCCTCATATACGCTGACGCCGAACATCACCGCGATGCCACCCAGCAAAATGCCGTAATCCAAGCCGGTCAAGCCCAGCTTCATCAGCGTGCCGTCCCACAAAATGGAGAAATTGAAGGTGGTAACCAGGCTTCCCATCCGGGAGAAATATTCTCCCACATTGGGGAACAAATCCACAATGCGAATCAGGTTCATCAGCACAAACATCCGCAGCATTTCAAAGCCGCCGTACCATTTTTTCTCCTTGAAGCCGAAGCGGTTGTGGAACTTTTCATACAGGGGATTCAATTCCTCGGACACGACGATAACAAAGCAGTTCATCATGCCCCACAGCAAAAAGTTGGGAGTGATGCCATGCCAAATGCCGGTCATGGCCCAGGTTGCAACGGAGGCCACATATACCGGCAGCCGCTTGCCGAAATTGCCCAACTTTCCCCGGGCCTTTTTGCTCAGCTTCAGCATGGGGCTGCTGACGGAGATGGGGTAGAAAATATAGCTCTTCATCCACTCGCCAAGGGAGATGTGCCACCGCCGCCAATATT
>JAZNGK010000136.1:0-8637 GCA_045576395.1 Faecousia sp.
TCTACCCAACGCACCTGGGAATTCTTGCTGGAAGTATTAAAAGCGCTATAACGAAAATGGCCCACAGTCGTGGGTCATTTTTTTCGTATTAAGCCCTTAAGCCAAGACAGGTCTTCTCGGCTTACAACTTGAAGTAAGCACAGCAGACTACCAAGTAGCAACACATACGCGCCACCGCGAAGCAGCGGTCTTGTGAGAAAGCCTGCCAAAAAAACAGAGGCGCCCGTAGCCAATGCCGCGCATATGGGCGTTGCCACAGAAATGAGTTTGCCTGTAAGCTTTAATAATCTTCGCAAGCTAAGAACAAAATTCAGCAAATGCGTAACCAAAAAGCTGAAGAAATAGCCCTCCATACCGTAGGTTGGCAGTAGGATAAACAGAAACAGCACATCCAAGCCGGAAGTCAAAATATTATACCGCACACACGCGGTCTGCTGTCCCAAGCCCTTTATCATCGCGTCGGTAATGGCATCGCAGTAGAGCATTGGCGCAAGGAGCGCAAACCAACGGAGATATGCACCTGCCTCGCGACTGTCGTATAGCCACAAGCAAAGCTCCTCACTAAGCAGAAATAACAGTCCGCAAAACAGACAGCCGTACAGAAGCGCAAGTCGCAAGCTACGACGCGCCAAATAGCGGATTCTTTTATGACTGCCTGCTGCGGCACAGCGCGCAAGCTCCGGAATCAAAAGCTCCGCCAGGCCGAATAGTATTGCCATAGGAAACATCAGCACAGGAAACACCATACCGCAAACCATACCGAAAGCGGCAAGGGGGTTGCCGATTTTTTTGCACAGCGCCAACCGTTTGGGAACCATTAGATTCTCCGCTGTAGAGATGCCGGACTTAAGGTCATCTGCCAGCGCCAAAGGTACAGCGGTTCCCATCAAACGACGGGTAACCGAAATCCGTCCGCCAACGGGCGTTCCTTCCCGTTTCCGCAAAAGAAGCAAACAGGAAAGTGTGAGGCAGGCGCTCATTCCGCCACCGAGTACCACGCCGACACACGCACGCACCGCATCGCCCCCTGCCCAAAAATGCAACAGGGATATGGTTAGACCCATCGAGCACGCCTGTTCCGCCACCTCGACGGCCGCCAGCGTGCCGATGCGATTTGCGGCAGTAAAGTAACCCACCATCACACCGCACAAGCAATTCACCGGCAAGAAAAAGGCGAACAGGCGCACCGCGCTGACAGTTGCGCCGACCCCAATCCATTGTGTTGCAATCACAGGGGCAAGCACGCACAAAAGCACTGCCACAGCACCGCTACACAAAAGACTGTAACGCATACAGCCGGAAAGCACCCAACGGACATTTTCCGGCCTGCGTTTCCCCAATTCCTCGGCAGTTAGATACATCGTAGCGGTACGGATACCTGCCATTCCGGCTGTCATCGCCATTCCACCAACCGACAGCACAAGCTGTAACAGACCGATTCCAGATGCTCCGATTTTGCCGGATAAGTATACCTGAAAGCCGGTGGATACCAGCCGTAACAGCAGATTCACGCCTGTCAAAAGCAAGGCATTATAAAAAATCGGAAGTTTTTTGCTCAAACAAATCCCCCCTTGTCCAAGTGTATTCGGACAAGAGGGATTTATTAACCTTTATTCACTTCATTACAGCAGAAAGCAAGCGGACATTCTGCACATTTGGGTGAACGGGCAGTGCAAAGCTCACGACCAAACAGAACAATACGGTGGCAAAAATCACCGCTTTCCTCCGGTGGCAGGACAAGCCGTAATTGCCGTTCCACCTTTTCCGGGTCTCTGCCCTTGGACAGTCCCAACCTCTCGCATATGCGCATACAATGGGTATCGCAAACCACACTGCCCGGCACTTGATATAAATCGCCCAATAAGAGATTTGCCGTTTTCCTGCCGACACCGGGCAAGCGCAACAGCGATTCCATTGTGTTTGGCACCCGTCCGTTATGCTCCTGCAACAGCATTTGGCAAGCCAGCACAATGTCCTTTGCCTTTTGCCGATAAAAGCCGCAGGAATGAATATACCCCTCCACCGCAGAAATATCTGCGTTTGCCATCGCTTCAATGGTCGGGTATGCCGCAAAGAGCGCAGGTGTAACCAAATTCACACGGGCATCGGTGCATTGCGCAGACAATCGCACCGCAATCATCAGCTCATAATCTTTTTCATAATGCAACGCACACAGCGCATCGGGATACCGCGCTTTGAGCACATCTAAAATTGCGCGAGCCTTTTTTTCCATGCCATCACACCTCTCTTTTCATGATTCTATCACAGATTTTTCTCCATGAAAAGAGGAAATTACAAGGAACAAGACAAACATCAACGGAATAAGATGGGTCTATAATCGTGAGGTCTTAGACCTTGCGTGGCTTTGGCGCGGTGGAGCTTCTCCACCGCCCGGCTTGGTCAATACATATCTTCCTCGATAATCTCCGCTGTGAGCGCGGAAATTTCATACGCGGTGCGCTCTTCCGGTCCGTTCTCGGTGAGCTTCGTGTAAATGCGGCTTTGAAGCCTGCCGCGTATGGCAATGACATCTCTAGTGTGGCACAAAGAAACATCTTGGGCAATTCTCCCCCACAAAATACAGGGTAAATAATCCGCCCGATGGAAGGCTCGCGGCACCGCCAGCATAGCATCACAAATCTCTCTGCCCAAGGGTGTTAAGCGAAAGGTCGGTTCACGACACAACGGGCCTTCCAAAATCACATCATTCATCGGCTCTCCGTCTTCCGCCACAACCGATGATGCAAACACGAAAATCAGCAGATGGCGAACCCCGTCGCTTCGTTGATTATGAGAACGCACCTGTCCTGTAACGGTAAGCATTTCTCCGGCTGTCGGGTCGAGCTGTCCCAAAATCCCCTCCTCCACCACCACAGGAAGGGTATCCACCGCACCGGATAAGCGCGGTACTTCCAAATAAAAACGCCAAAATCGTTTCCCATGATTTTCATGAGAAAATTGGGGAAGTGCCTGTAATGTACCGCGTAATGTAATTGCACTGGTTATATGTTCCATAGTACCACCTCAAGTTCCAATGTATAGAACAAGTCTATGTGCCAAAAAACAAATAATACCAATACTTTTCCGCTAAGATTTGCGCTTTCTCCACAATAGGTTTTATTGACATTTTCTCCCTGCTCCGTTATAATAAAAACAACAACAACAATAATAAGGAGGGCACATTATGGAGAAGAAAATTATTACCATTTCCCGTGAATTTGGCAGCGGTGGCCGTACCATCGGTCATCAGGTGGCTGAAGCGCTGGGTATTCCGTTCTACGACAAGGAACTAGTCGAACAAGTTGCGCTTGAATCCGGCTTTGCACCGAACTTCGTGGAAGAACATGGCGAACATTCCCCCGGAAAAAGCATTTTTTCTTATGCTTTCACATCCCATGGCGTGCCCGGTGTGATGAACGGTCTGTCAACTGCTGATTTTCTGTGGAGCATTCAATGCAGTGTGATTTTGCAGCTGGCAGAAAAAGGGCCTTGTGTAATCGTAGGCAGAAATGCAGATTACATACTGAAAGACCGGTCGGATTGCCTGCACGCATTTATCCATGCAGATGACGACTTCCGTGCAGAACGCATTGTGCGTCTTTACGGGGAATCCGAAAAGACACCGCAAGCCCGTATTAACGAAAAGGATAAGCGCAGAAAAAACAACTATCAGCATTATACAGGTAGAAATTGGGGTCAAGCAGAAAATTACGACATCAGCCTTAACAGCAGTAAGCTGGGCATTGAAACCTGCACCGATATTTTAGTAAAACTCATGCGCGGTGCGTAATCCATAACACAACAGCAGTCCTCTTGAAAGAGGACTGCTGCTTTTTATACACCTATTGCTTCTCGTTCGGAAATGATTATCGGAACGCCATTGACTTCCACATTTTCGTCGGCAGGAATGAGAATATATTTCACACCGTCTATAATTCGCGTTTCAACCAAATCGCGTCCCTCCGCGGTTACCTGAATGGAAACATCGGGCATTGTAAGCTCAAAGCGCTTATGGTTGATGATGTTCTTCGGATGCAGTTGGGCATCAAAGCCGAAAACTGCATCATAATCGACGGAGAATTTCGCAACGCCCTTGTCCGATACACCGCATGTAGTCAAGGCATTTTTTATCTGCTCCTTGGATATGAGCAGAGGGTCAGCCACACGGCTTTCTTTATGCATATCAATGCTTTGGCAAAGCTGTTCGTGGACAGTCTGCACCACATCCAAGCTGCATTCTGCCTGCAAGGCTGTACCTAAAAGGGCTGCAAAGGATTTCTTTTGCTCCGCGGCAGGCTTTGGTACGCGCACAGAAAACAACGCGTCCACCAAATTTTCGTGGCTCTCCTTGACGCTGTGGGTATAGAACAAGGCATTATAAATATTGGTGGCACGGTTATCAAACGCCGGAAACAGAAAACCAACCTCCGGTGCTGACGGAACCTGGGCGATTCCCCCATCGTGAAATTCCTTGTCCTGCGCATCGTAGCGCAAATTGGGCTTCGTCTGCTTTGCAGGACACACCGCACACAGCAAATAGGTATAGGTTTCGTTAGAAGCGTCGTTCTGCGTTTCTTCATCACTGCTTTTGAAGGACACATCATAGCTGTCGCAACCAAGCAAAATCAAAAACCCGTCGCTGAAATTGACCGACTGAATGATTTTGGTATACAGTTCTGCCCGCAAGTTTTCATCCTTAAGGCCTGTGCTCCGTAAATTCATCAGCAGCTTATGCTCCGGGCTGTTTGCCACCTGTGCGGTTTGGAAGCAGATGTCAATTAAATTTTTTCCGATTGTACCGGATAAGCTTCGCTTTAGCAGACCAAAATATCGCTCTGCCTCATTTTCCGGCATAATTCCGGTGCTTTTCTTAAATTCGGACACAATTTCCTTCTGTCCGTTTACATAACAACCATAAATGGCTGTCATATTACTGCGGTCGCGACGCACTCTGCGTCGAATTTCGCCAATTTCCTTTTCGTTCATCATAATACCCTTTCACAGCTTGTGCCGGTGCATCGCACCGGCACATCGTTTATTCGTCCCAAAGGCAGTTCCAATTCTGCACAAAATATTCAACACCGGAATAAACCGTTGTTACGATAATCACACCGTTGACAATCACCGCCAATTGCGAAATTGTGGGAAATGCCATCAACGCACACAGGCCAATCATTGTGCTGGCGGTCTTAACCTTTCCACTCCAGCCTGCGGCAATCACCTTGCCCTTGCCCACAGCTACCAGCCGCAGACCGGTTACGGCAAATTCTCTGGTAAGCACCAGCATCAACGCCCAAGCAGACATCATACCCCATTGACAAAATATTGTCATGGCCGCGATGGTGAGTAATTTATCTGCCAAGGGGTCGAGAAATTTACCGAAATCGCTCACTTGATTACAGCGGCGGGCAATCTGTCCGTCGATATAGTCTGTCAAGCTGGCAATCACAAACACCGCCAACGACAGCCACATCCAGAGACCCGGCTCACCGCCGCTTTGATACATCAGCACCATATAGGCCGGAATGAACGCCACGCGAATCAATGTAATTTTACTTGCTAAAGTCATTTTTATCCCTCCACAACGAAGCCTGACAGCTCGCCATCAGCCACACCGTCAATGCAAACCTTTACAAAACTACCCTCTGTGAGCGCGTCCGCGGTAGCAAGCCACACGCGGGTATCAATCTCAGGCGAGTCTGCATAGGTGCGCCCGTAGAATTGTTCCATATTTTCATCATAGCCGTCCACCAAGACCGTTACAGTCTTGCCTTGCATTGCGGCATTGTAATCGTCCATAATGCGAGATTGAATGGTTTCCACCTGCTGTGCGCGCAATTGTGCCACCTCGTAATCCACAAATTCCATATCGGCCGCAGGTGTCCCTTCCTCAGGAGAGAACGGGAATGCACCCACGCGCTCAAGGCGTTGTTCCTTTAGAAATTCACACAGCTCGTTAAACTCCGCCTCACCCTCACCGGGCAGGCCCGTAATTACGCTGGTGCGGAGAATCACACCGGGAATCTCCCGACGGAGCTTTGCAAACAGCTCCCGCAAAAATGCGCCATCGCCACGGCGGTTCATCAGCTTTAGAATTTTGCTGTTACAATGCTGAATAGGAATATCCAAATACTTCACAATTTTGGGTTCCTCTGCCATAACCGCAATCAACGCATCGTCAATTTCATCGGGGTAGGTATAGTGAACGCGAATCCATTCAAGTCCGTCGATTTTGCACAAGCGCCGCAAAAGCTCCGGCAAAAGGCGCTGATGCTCCGGAAAATCGGTGCCGTATCGGCTGGTATCCTGCGCCACAACCAAAAGCTCTTTCACCCCATTGGCCGCCAACACCCTTGCCTCGTATAAAATATCATCCATTTGCCGACTGCGGAATTTTCCGCGCAAATAAGGAATGATACAATATGCACAGCGGTTATCACAGCCCTCTGCAATCTTTATGTAGGCATAATGCTCCGGCGTGGTAAGGACGCGCCCACACTCTTGCTCGGGCATATCAATCGAAGCAAAATCGCTCACAGAATCACCGGCAAGCAGTTTTTCAATCGCAGGCACCACCTCCGTATAGCTACCTGTGCCCAAAACGCCGTCAACCTCCGGCATTTCCTGCACGATTTCCTGTTGGTAGCGTTGGGACAGACAGCCTGTAACCAAAATTTTCCCAACCAAGCCCTGCTCTTTTAACTGTGCCGTTTGTAAAATGGCATCAATCGCCTCGGCCTTGGCAGAATCAATAAATCCACAGGTATTGATGACCACCACATCTGCACCAACCACATCTGCTTGAATGACAAAACCGGCTTCCTGCACCCGAAACATCATTCGTTCGCAATCCACTTGGTTTTTGGCACAGCCCAAGGAGATAAACCCAATATTAGCCATACATATCCTCCTGAAAATCCGCTTGCTCATAAAATGTATTTAATACTGCGCGGATTTCGTGATAGCTGTAACCGCGACGGAGCAACGCATCGATTGCCCGTCGCAGTTCCTTTTCTCCCCGATTCGTTCCCAACCGGGATTGTAAAAACGCAAGTATTTTATCGGACTGGTCGGGATAATCCGCCAGAACCGCCTCCCAATATTCTTTGGGAATTCGTTTCTCATACAGAGCTTGCTTGGCACGCGCAAGGCCATAGCCTTTGGCAATACAGCGATGCACAATCTGCTCGGCTGTCTTTTGGTCGTCAAGCAAATCCATTTCCGCCAGCCAATCCACCGCCTGCTGCGCATTCGTCTTGCTCTCGCCCTTTTGCACCAATCTGCGTTCCAAATCCGCTTTGGAAACACTGCTGGCTGACACAATACGCACCGCGCGCATTTTGGCAGACATTTGGCCTGCGGAAATTTGCAATTTTTGCATTTCTTCCGCAGTTAATTCTTTGCCGGCATACAGACCGAAATCCTCAACTGTCTGCCGATATAGGCGCATCGCTGTGCCGTCGGCAAATTTTACCGCGTACCGCCCTGCCCTATCCGGCTGGGCGGCAACCGATTCAATCTTCATCATCAAAATCGTCCGCGCTGATTGCTACCGGCCGTTCCGCGGCCCTTGCCGGTGTTCTGGCTTCGCTACCGGCAAGCAATTTTTGGCGCACCTGCGCCTCTACCTGCTCGGCAATATCAGGATTAGCCTGCAGGAAGGCTTTCACGCTGTCCTTGCCTTGGCCAATACGCTCATCGCCCATACTAAACCAGCTGCCGCTTTTTTGGACAATATCCATTTGGACAGCCAGGTCCACCAGCTCACCCCACTTGCTGATACCCTCGCCATACATAATGTCAAAGTATGCCTCACGGAAGGGGGGTGCAACCTTATTCTTTACAACCTTAACGCGGGTCTTATTGCCCACGACATTACTGCCATCCTTAATGGATTCCACACGACGCACATCCAAACGGACAGAGGAGTAGAATTTCAGAGCATTACCGCCTGTGGTGGTTTCCGGATTGCCGTACATTACACCGATTTTCATACGCAATTGGTTGATGAAAATAACCACGCAATTGGTCTTGGCAATCGTACCTGCCAGCTTCCGCAGAGCCTGGCTCATGAGTCTAGCCTGCAAGCCGACAAAGGTATCACCCATTTCACCCTCGATTTCCTGTTTCGGAACAAGCGCAGCTACGGAGTCCACAACGACTGCATCTACCGCACCGCTACGCACCAATGCGTCGGTGATTTCCAGCGCCTGCTCACCCGTATCCGGCTGAGAAACCAGCATATCATCGGTATTTACACCCAATGCCGCGGCATATACGGGGTCTAATGCGTGTTCGGCATCCACGAAGGCAACCTCGCCACCCATTTTCTGCGCCTCTGCCAAGATGTGCAGAGCCAAAGTGGTCTTACCGGAAGATTCCGGTCCGTAAATCTCAATAATACGACCCTTCGGCACACCACCGATACCCAGCGCCGCGTCCAATGCCAGCGAGCCGGTGGGGATTGCGTCCACATTCATCTCCGGTCTGTCGCCCAGACGCATCACAGTACCCTTGCCGAAGTTCTTTTCAATTTGGGAGATTGCGGTTTGCAACGCCTTTTTCTTATCAGTTGCAGGGGTTGGTGCTTCATACATTGTTTTCTTTGTTGCCATAATTACGCATCCTTCCTGTCGT
>JAZNGK010000137.1:0-1880 GCA_045576395.1 Faecousia sp.
TGTCAACACCCTCGAAAGCAGAAACAGTCATGTTTCTTCTGGACGGGGTGTAAGGCTTAAATGTTTTAATAGCCATTTCGCGTTAACTCCTTTATTGAGATTAGACCATACCCTCGAAGAACTCGATGGTCTTGGAATCAGCAGTCAAAGTAACGATTGCCTTCTTGTAGGCGGCACGACGACCGGCGGGATAAGCGCCGGTGCGCTTTACCTTGCCCTGCATACGGATGGTGTTGACCTTAGCTACCTTCACGCCGAAGATTTCTTCGACAGCAGCCTTAATCTCGGTCTTGTTGGCGTTGATTGCAACCTGGAAGACATACTTCTTGTCTGCTACATCGGCCATAGACTGCTCGGTGATAACCGGCTTAACAATGATATCGTAAGTGTTCATTATGCGAATACCTCCTCAATCTTCTGGAGGGCTGCCTTGTCAACAACCAGCTTGTTCGCGTTCACGATATCGTAAACATTAAGCAGGTTTGCGAAGGTAACTTCACAGCCGGGGATGTTACGACCGGACTTGACAACATTTGCATCAGCCGCGGCAGTAACAACCAAAGCCTTGCCCTGTACGCCGACAGCGTTCAGGAAAGCAGCGAATTCCTTGGTCTTGGGTGCGTCCATCTTAATCTCGTCAATGACGACAATAGCGGTCTCGGCAGCCTTTGCACTCAGTGCAGACTTCAAAGCCAGACGCTTAGCCTTCTTATTCAGGGTGTAGCTGTAATCGCGAGGCTTGGGTGCGAATACGATACCACCGTGTGTCCATTGGGGCGCACGGGTAGAACCCTGACGGGCGCGGCCGGTGCCCTTTTGACGCCAAGGCTTACGGCCACCGCCGGAAACTTCAGCGCGAGTCAAAGCAGACTGTGTGCCCTGACGCAAGTTTGCCAAGTGATTCTTGACAACATCATGCACCACGGACTGATTGGGAGCAATACCGAAAATGGCCTCGGAGAGCTCAATTTCGCCCACAACCTTGCCGGACATGTCCAAAACATTCGTCTTAAGCATATTTTAAGTTCTCCTTTCCTTAGCCTCTTGCGGAAGCCTTCTGGGGATTTCTGCCGGAAGCCTTCTGCGGGTTCTTGCTGATGCCTGCCTCGCCGGAAGGAATCTTGTTGTTCTTCACAGTGTTGCGGATATATACCAGACCGCCCTTGGGGCCGGGAATTGCGCCGCGAACAACCAGCATATTCAGCTCTGCATCAACCTTAACGATTTCCAAATTCTCAATGGTAACCTGCTCATTACCCATTTGACCTGCACCGATTTTACCGGGGAAGATACGGGATTGGTGAGAGGATGCACCCATAGAACCTGCATGACGGTGAACAGGACCGCCACCATGGGTCATATCGGTACGGTGTGCGCCATGGCGCTTGATGACACCCTGATATCCATGACCTTTGGAAATACCGGTTACATCAATCATATCGCCTGCCGCGAAGGTGTCAGCCTTAATCACATCGCCCACATTCATAGAAGCGGCGCCGTCCAGGCGGAACTCCTTCAGGTACTTAACAGCCTCGACGCCTGCCTTCTTCAGGTGGCCTGCTTCGGGCTTGGTGAGCTTTGCTTCCTTGACGGCTTCAAAGCCCAGCTGTACGGCCTCATAGCCGTCGGTTTCGATGGTCTTCTTTTGAGTTACGGTGCAGGGACCTGCTTCCACAACGGTAACAGGAATTACCTTGCCGTTCTCATCGAAGATTTGGGTCATGCCCACTTTCTTGCCGATGATAGCTTTTTGCATTTTGGTTTTCTCCTTACATTTAGGTTATTGGTTGACGCTGCATTGGGAACAGTCGCCAACATGACCCGTCGCCCGATGTCAGAATTCATTTCTCTGAAACCTCACAGTGCGGGCAGCGGTGAAT
>JAZNGK010000138.1:0-5011 GCA_045576395.1 Faecousia sp.
CCTGCACGATTATACAATACAGGTGTCGCAAATGCGTAACGTGGAATCGGCACAGGTTGTCGTGCAAAACGGTGCCGGATTAGAAGCATTTTTAGAGGATATTTTGGCAAATGCCAATGGTGTGATTGACGCGTCTGTCGATATTGAGGCTACCTGCGGGGATACCCACGAAGGTCATCACCACGAACACGACCCCCACATTTGGCTTTCACCTACAAACGCCAAGCAGATGTGTAAAACCATTTGCGCAGGACTGACCGCGCAATTTCCTGCGCACAAGGCGCAATTTGAAACGAATTTACAACAGCTTCTACTGCAGCTTGACAACCTGCAAGCATACGGGGAAGCTACCCTAAAAGACCTGTCCTGCCGTGATTTAATCACCTTTCACGATGGCTTTGCCTATTTTGCAGACAGCTTTGATTTGCATATTCTCAAGGCAGTCGAAGAGGAATCCGGTAGTGAAGCATCTGCAAAAGAGCTGACTATGCTTGCAGAGCTTGTAAATGCCAAACACTTACCTGCCGTCTTTACAGAAGAAAACGGAAGCACCGCCTCTGCGAAAATCATAGCCAAAGAAACCGATATACGCATTTTTACATTGGATATGGGAATGGCAAATCGGGGCTATTTCGATGCTATGTATCACAATATCGACACGATAAAGGAGGCATTGGAATGAATATGGGTACGCATGGCGGTAGCTGTGGACATGCCTGCTGTCTTCGTGTGCAAAATTTGTCTGTTAAAATCGGTACGAACACCATTTTGCAAGACATCAACCTGCATATGCATTGTGGTGAAATGATTGCTTTAATCGGTCCGAACGGAGCCGGAAAAAGCACACTCATCAAGACCATTTTGGGTCAACAGCCCTATGATGGTGTAATTTCTTTCTCTGTGCCCGGTCAGCGCAATCGAAAAGCAAAAATCGGCTATGTACCGCAAAGTCCCACCTTCGACCCCGGCGATTCTGTCAGCGTTGCAGACCTTTTTTCCTGTTGTATGAGCAAGCGCCCTGCATTTTTGGGTCAATCCAAAGCGATGCGGCAAAAAATATTGGACTGCTTGGACCGGGTACGCAGTGAGAATCTAATCGACAAGCGCATAGGTGCCCTCTCCGGCGGCGAATTGCAACGCGTGTTGCTGGCTTTGGCATTGGAGCCGCTTCCCAATATCTTAATTTTGGACGAGCCGCTATCCGGTGTCGATGTGGAAGGTATGGAACTGCTTATGGAAATGCTGGACGAAATCCGGAAGACCTATGACCTTTCCATTTTGATGATTACCCACGACTTCTCCATGCTTACAAAGTACGCAGACCAAGTTGTACTGCTCAACAAAAAGCTAATCTGCCAAGGCACAGCCGATGCGGTATTGCAATCCGAGGATTTCCGACGGGTGTTTCACCGAAAAGGAGGTGCGCTGTAATGGAAATTTGGTATCAAATTTGTGCGCGCTTGCCGTTTGAAATGCTCCAATGGGAATTTATGTGCAACGCATTCCTGGCTGTTCTCTTATTAACACCACTCTTAGGTCTGACTTCGACCATGGTGGTTACGGGACGCATGAGCTTTTTCTCCGACGCGTTGGGGCACTCTGCCTTTACGGGTATCGCAATCGGCTGTATCTGCGGTATCAGCAGTCCCACATGGGTGGCGGTAATATTTGCGGTGGTATTCGCTTTACTGTTTTCCTTTGTACGCAGTCGCAGTAACCAAACCGCAGACACCTTAATCGGCGTGTTTTCCAGCGCAGCTGTCGCATTGGGTATTTTTATAGCCACAATGGGTGGCAACAGCTTTACAAAGTACAATCGGTACTTAATCGGCGATATCTTGTCGGTTACAACGGCAGAAATCGGTTGGCTTGCCTTGGTATTGGTGGCAGTTGTCCTATTTTGGGTGCTCTTTAGCAATCGGCTGACACTCTCTGCCATTCACCCTGCATTGGCTTCCTCTCGCGGCTTTTCCCCTGCCCTGTCGCAAACCCTGTTTACAACCGCAATTGCCGTCATTGTTACGCTGGCAATCTCTTGGGTAGGTCTTTTGATTCTCAATTCTCTGCTGGTTTTGCCCGGAGCATCGGCGCGGAATATCTCCAAAAATTTACGGCAGTACCATGGCTTTTCCGTTTTGTTTGCCTTGCTTGCAGGCATTGGCGGTTTGGTCATTTCCTACTACCTCTCTACCTCTGCAGGCGCGGCAATTTCTCTTGTATTGGCAGGCATTTTTGCAATTTCCTTCTGTTTTAGAAAGGTGCGGTGCTGATATGGACACAATGATTCACCCAATTGCCACCATGCGCAGCGATTTCCCCACCAAATTCGGGATTCCCAGACAGAGTGGACTTGTGGATACGCTACGCTCCACCATTGTCTTTACGCCTGCATACCGCAATCCGGATGCACTTAGAGGCTTAGAGGACTTCTCCCATTTATGGATTATTTGGCAATTTTCCGAAGCTCTGCGCGAAAGCTGGACACCCACAGTCAGACCGCCCCGTTTGGGTGGTAACACCCGAATGGGTGTATTTGCAACCCGTTCTCCTTTTAGACCCAATGCGTTGGGACTGTCCTGTGTCAAGCTGATTGGCTTGGAACAGACAGAGGAAAACGGTGTTGTCATTCATGTGGCAGGTGCGGATTTGATGGACGGCACACCCATTTTTGACATCAAGCCCTATATTCCGTACGCAGATGCGTATCCGAATGCGCTGGGTGGCTTCACAGCAACAGCAGGCGATTTTCTGCTTAAAGTGGACTTTCCTACCCCGCTACTGAATAAGCTCCCCATAGAAAAGCGCGAGGCTGTCGTTGCGGTATTGTCCCACGACCCAAGACCCTCTTATCAGCAAGATGCTAACAGAGTCTACGGCCTTAGCTTTGCAGGCTTTGACATTCGTTTTGCTGTGATAGACGACACCCTCCATGTACAGGAAGTCATCGCCTTATAAAGAAATCAAATACCCCAAAGGAGTATCATATGAATATTTTAATCTGTAATGTAGGCAGTACCTCCCTCAAGTATCAGCTTTTTGATATGGATGCCGGAGAAAAGGTGCTGTGTGCCGGCGGTGCCGAACGAGTCGGTGCCGAAAAAAGCTTATTTTACCACAAAAACAACTTAACCGGTGATGCTGTGCATCAAGAGGCCGTATTCCCCACACATCGCGAGGCTATCTGTGCAATGCTGGAGCAGCTTCTGTGCGGTTGTATCGAGTCGCTGTCGGAAATCTCCTGTGTCGGTTTTAAGGTTGTGCATGCAAAGGGTATAACGGGTGTGCAATTTCTCACCGAAGAGGTTTTGCGCGCTATGGCGGATTTCAATTCCGTTGCACCTGCCCACAACCCACCGTATATTGCCGCCATTCGGCAATTCAAGAACTTAATGCCCGACACGCCCATGATTGGCTCGTTTGAAACCGCATTTCATGCCAATATGCCGCCCGAGGCCTATCTCTACTCAATTCCTTTGGCGCTTAGCAAGGAGCACGCAATTCGGCGGTACGGCTTCCATGGCGCATCGTTGGAATATCTGTCCACTTGGACGGCAGAGAAAATGGGTCGCAACGATTTGAAGCTAGTATGTTGCCATTTAGGCGGTAGCGGTAGCCTATGCGCTGTAAAAGACGGTATCAGCATCGACACCACCATGGGTATGGGTCTACAATGCGGGGTGTTGCAAAACAACCGAATCGGTGATATCGACCCGTATATTATCTTCCATTTGGTTGAAGAATGTGGCATGGAGTTAAGTGATGTGAAAACCATGCTACAAACAAAAAGCGGTTTGTACGGTATGTCCGGCGGTGTTTCCAATGACCTGCGCGATATTCAGCAGGCCGCTGAAAACGGCAACGAAGACTGCCAAAACGCCATCAAAGCCTACTGCTACGGCATCAAGAAGTATATTGGTGCGTACGCCGCCGCTATGGGTGGTGTGGATGCGGTTGTCTTTGGCGGTGGCATCGGCAGAAAGAGCGCTCTCGTTCGGGAGCTTAGCTTGGAAAATTTAGATTTCTTAGGCATCAGCCTTGACAAAGAAAAGAACAAAAACCCCGAAGGTGGCAACGATATTTCTGCCGACGGCTCTCCTGTTCGTATCTTTGTGGTTGACACCAACGAAGAAATCATTGTCGCAAGAAAAGCAAAAAAACTGCTTGATAAATAATAATAAAGGGGCTGTTGCAAAACAAAGCAACAGCCCCTAAAATTATGGAAAATCTACATCCGCCCGCGAGCGACCACAGGCCGCATCACAAATTATTTACCGTTAAAATACCGAACAGCGGATTCAAACATACGAATATCGTAATTGCCGGGTACATTTTTATAAAGACCGGCACCAATTCGTTCGCTGTGTCCCATTTTGCCGAACACCCTGCCATCGGGAGAGGTTATGCCCTCAATGGCAAACAAAGAGCCGTTGGGATTGAACGCGGTATCCATGGTGGGATTGCCTGCCAGGTCCACATACTGCGTAGCAATCTGCCCGTTCTTTGCCAGCTCCAACGCCAATTCCTTGGACGCATAGAAACGACCCTCACCATGGGAAATCGGCACATTTACAATATCGCCCACCTGCATCAAGCGAAGCCACGGAGATTGATTGGACGCAATTCTTGTACGAACAATCTTAGATTGGTGGCGAGAAATGGTATTAAATGTCAAGGTGGGGCAATTTTCATCGGTGTCGAAAATCTTGCCGTACGGCACAAGACCCAGCTTGATAAGCGCTTGGAAGCCGTTACAAATACCGCACATAAGACCGTCGCGTTCCGAAAGCAATCGGGTAACCTGCTCTTTAATGGCAGGATTACGGAAGAAAGCGGTAATGAACTTAGCCGAGCCGTCCGGCTCATCACCGCCGGAGAAGCCACCGGGAACAAATACCATCTGGCTGTCGGAAAGCTCCTTCGCGAAGCTTTCAACGCTTCTCTGTATGCCGTCCTGAGACATATTGTTGATGACGAATATCTTCGCCTCGGCGCCTGCGTCTCTCATGACCTT
>JAZNGK010000139.1:0-1997 GCA_045576395.1 Faecousia sp.
AAAAAGACCCGCCCCTAAACTTAGGGGCGGGTAATGTTTTGGAAATTAATCCTTGTACATCTCAACCAGCTTCAGCAGGTGCTCGTAGCGCTCCTTAGCAGCGGCCTCGTTCTTTGCGAACAGGTCTGTTGCGCGCTCGGGGAACTCGCGAGTCAGACGGGCATACCGTGCTTCGTTCAGCAGGAACTCTTGATAGCCGTCCTTCGGCGCCTTGCTGTCCAAGGTGAATTTGCCGGTCTGCTTAGAGGGGTCAAAGCGGAACAGGTTCCAATAACCGCACTCAACAGCCTTCTTCATTTCACTCTGGCAATTCGCCATACCACCCTTAATGGAGTGCATCTCACAGGGTGCATAGCCGATAATCAGAGAAGGTCCGTTGTAGGCCTCAGCCTCGGTGATTGCCTTAATGGTTTGCGCTTGGTTAGCGCCCATAGCAATCTGTGCGACATAAACATAGCCATAGCTCATAGCAATCTCAGCCAAGGACTTCTTCTTTGTCTCCTTACCGGAGGCTGCAAACTGTGCAACCTGACCGATGTTGGAAGCCTTAGATGCCTGACCGCCGGTGTTGGAGTAAACCTCAGTGTCAAACACGAAGATATTTACATCCATGTTGGAAGCGAGTACATGGTCAACACCGCCAAAGCCGATGTCGTACGCCCAGCCGTCGCCACCGAAAATCCAAACGGACTTCTTGGAAAGGTATTCCTTCTTAGCCAAAATATCAGCAACGGTGTCGCAGCAGACATTGCACTCCAGGCTGGCACCAAGTGCTTTTGTCGCAGCCTTATTGGCTTCGCCATCATCAAAAGTATCCAACCAGGCTTGGCAAGCGGCCTTGCGGTCTTCACAGCAGGTGTCTTCCATAACCTTGCGAACCTTATTTGCCAAAGATTCACGAATGACTGCCTGTGCGGTATACATACCCAAGCCGTGCTCTGCGTTGTCCTCAAACAGGGAGTTAGACCATGCAGGGCCGTAACCCTCAGCATTTACCGTGTAGGGAGAGGTGGCTGCAGGACCGCCCCAAATGGAGGAACAGCCGGTTGCATTGGAGATATACATACGGTCGCCAAACAGCTGAGTAACCAGACGGGCATAAGAGGTTTCGGCACAACCTGCACAAGAGCCGGAGAACTCAAGCAAGGGCTTGCGGAATTGACTGCCCTTAACGGTGTTATCCTGCATTTCGGGCTTGTCGGCAACCTTATTAACCATATAATTGAATACAGCTTGCTCAGACAGCTCTTGCTCTTGGGGAACCATAGCCAAAGCGCCAACGGGACATACGCCCACACAAACGGCACAACCCATACAATCCAAGGGAGAAACGGCCATAGCATACTTATAAACGCCCTTGCCTTTACCGGCCTTAACATCCAATAGACGCGTTCCGGCAGGTGCGGCGGCGGCTTCGGCCTCGGTCAGCGCGTAGGGACGGATAGTCGCATGGGGACATACATAAGCACAGTTGTTACATTGGATACACTTGGTTTCGTCCCAATGAGGAACAGTAACAGCAACGCCACGCTTTTCGTATGCGGAAACGCCCAAGGGGAATTGACCGTCTTCCAAGTCTGCGAACGCAGAAACAGGCAGGCTGTAGCCGTCCATCTTGCCAACGGGGGTCAGAATGTTCTTAGCAACAGCGACTGTAGCGGCAGGACCTTCCAATTGCATTTCTACATTTGCAGGCTCTACATTTGCCCAAGCGGCAGGAACATCAATCTTTACAAATGCGGTAGCACCGGCATCAATTGCGTCCCAGTTCTTTTCAACCACATCGCGGCCCTTCTTCAAATAAGAGGCCTCTGCGGCAGCCTTCATATAACCAATGGCCTCATCGCTGGGCATAACATTTGCCAGCGCAAAGAATGCAGACTGCAAAATGGTGTTGGTTCTCTTTCCGAGACCGATCTCGCGAGCCTTTTCGATAGCGTTAACGGTGTAGAAGTTGATATCGTTTTCCGCGATATATCTCTTTACGTAAGTCGGAG
>JAZNGK010000140.1:0-14339 GCA_045576395.1 Faecousia sp.
TGCACCGACCGACAGCTCTCTGAAGGCAATTGCATACTCTGCGTGTCCTTATCAAAGCGTTCAATATAAGTTAGCGTTTGGTGGGGTCGTAATTGGGACCAAATTGCAAATTGGTAAATTTGCTCGTTGTGGTATCTGTTGTCGGGTGCTTGGGCTCAGCCGTAGGATTGGAATCCTCGGTGGTGCCAACCAGCGCCTGCAGATTCGCGGCAATTTCATCGGCAACAGCATCAGTTTCCGTCTTGGGCTTGCCCTCTACGCGGTCGTAATCAAATACGGTAGATGTTGTTGCAGGGGGATTCGCGGCCTTGATGCGGTCCAATGCATGAATACAGGCGGAAATTTGCTCCTTCAGTGCATCAATTTTTGCAGAAGCGGTTCTGCGTGCATCCTCAACACGCGCTTCCTCTGCAGCAATCAACGCATCGGCATTCTTGGCGTTTTCCATAGCGGCGGCGTTAGCATCTGTGAGCATTTGGGTGCATTTTGCCTCGGCTTCTTTTACCATCAAATCACAGGTCTTTTGGGCGTTGACAATGGCATCTTTCATGCTGGCTTCATTGTTGCGGTATTCTTCCAGCTTGCTCACCAAAACCTTCATTTTGCTTTTTAGCAGAGCATTTTCCTTGTATAAGGTGATGTAGTCCTCGGTCAGCGGCTCCAAAAATTCGTCCACAGACTGCATATCATAACCACCGAAGGTGGCGCGATTAAAGAAAATCTGCTCAAGCTGTTGGGGTGTAAACATACGGTGTCCTTTCTACCGAGCTTAGATAAAGCTATCGGATTCAGTTTGTATGGTTTCCAAATCACCCACCACATCCATATTGTGGGGGCAGAACAGATAGGTGGACTGCGCGACCTTCTTTACGCGACCGTCCAATGCATACACACTACCGGACAGGAAATCCACAACCCGACGGGTCAGGGACTTGTCTACATTTTCCATATTCAAAATGACAGCCTTTCTCTTGCGGAGCTCGTCAGCAGCTCTTGCGGCGTCATCAAAGGTCTTAGCGTGGAACAGGACAACCTCTTGCTTGCCGGAGCTCATATTCAGCACTTGACCGCTAAAGCTATTGGATGCGGTTGCAGGTGCAACGGGAGCGGCTTCGGTTTCCTGGCTGATAGATGCGAAAGGAGAGGGACGGCGACCGCGTACAGTGGTGTCCTGTGTTTCTTCTTCTAATGCGTCCATTTCTTCGTCGTAATCGTCATAATCCTCGTCGGAATAGGGCTGGGCAAATTTCTTTACATTATCCCAAAAACTCATATATCTATATCCTCCTAATATGTTTCCATAGTAAAACTATGAATAGTCCCGAGTGCCGAAGATGGCAGTACCCACACGAATCATCGTGCTGCCGCAGGCGATGGCATCTGCAAAATCATCGGACATACGCATGGACAATATATTGACACATACATTATCGTATTTTTTTTCCATTATGTCAACAGAAAGGTTATACATTTTTTGAAAAAATTTGTGATTTCCTGTGGAATTTTGGCAAATTGGGGGAATTGTCATAAATCCAAGCACACGAATTGCCGAAAACTTCCCCATTTGGGAAAGAACGGAATCTATCTCATCGGCAGAAAAACCGGATTTGCTTTCCTCGTTTCCGATGTTGATTTCTAACAGAATATCCTGCCGAATTCCTTGGCGCTCCGCTTCCTTGTTGACAGCCTCCAATAATCGCATTGAATCGATACTCTGAATGAGGGATACTTTGCCTACAACCTGTTTTACCTTGTTGGTTTGCAGGTGTCCGATAAAATGCACAGGCGCGCCGTCATAAGCATTTTCAGCTTGCTTTTTTGTTAGCTCCTGTACGCGGTTTTCACCACAGCAGTCTACGCCTGCAGAAATTGCGGCGCGTACGGCATTGGCATCATTCATTTTGGTGGCGGCGCATAGGAGAATCTTCTTTGGGTCGCGTCCTGCGGCAAGTGCCGCTTTCGCCATTTCTTCCTTTATTTTGGAAATATTTTCTTTAATAGACATACAAATACCTCATTAGGCGCAAAAAGACGACGAAGCGTTGCTCCGCCGTCTTTTTGCTACATACTTACCGGCTTCATAGGGGCGAGGGTGGAGATGGCATGTTTGTAAATCATCTGCTGTTTGCCATCCGATACCAAAACCACCACAAAGCTGTCATGGCCGGTGATGGTGCCCCGGAGCTGAAAGCCATTCATAAGAAACAGTGTTACCGGAACCTTGTCCCGACAGACCTCTTTTAGAATCGCTTCCTGTAAATTTATAGGTTCAGACATATGTATTCCTTCTTTCTTTTGGGATACATAAATCTTACCATTTTTTATTTGTCAAATTCTGTTAGAATTTGGAGGGCGCAGCTAAGAATTTGCGCTGTGCTGTCATTTTCCTCTCTGCGTAGCCAATGGATAGCAGGATTTCGTCGAAACCAGGTCAGCTGTCGCTTTGCGTACTTCCGAGTGGCTTGCTGTACCAATGCAGTTGCGGTTTCCATAGAGCTTCTGTCGCATAGCACATCGACAAATTCTTTGTAGCCAATCGCTTGCATCGCAGTGCATTTTTCCGGCACGCCCTCACTTAAAAGAGCGCGGATTTCTTCCAATAAGCCTTGCTCCAGCATAGACAGAACACGACGGTCGATTCTGTCATATAGTGTTTCGCGTTTTGCGTCCTCCAAGGCAAACCAAACGGGATTATAACGCGAGGGGAGAAGTTGTGTTTTTCGGTTGTGCGCTGTAATTGTTTCACCCGTTTCGAGGTAGACCTCCATAGCGCGGATTATGCGTTTTTGGTCAGAAGGGTGGAGGCGTTCGGCTGATTCGGGGTCAACTGCGCGAAGTCGTGCAATTACCGCATCAATTCCGTTATCCGCGACCTCTTTTTCTAATTGCTCGCGACAGCCTGTTGACGGCACAGGTGCAAAGTCGTTGCCACGAATGAGTGCGTCCATATAAAGACCCGTACCGCCCACGATGATAGCCGTCTTGCCACGGGCAAGAATACTATCTACAATCGGTGTAGCCATGGCGCAATATTTCCCAACGGAAAAATCCTCCCAAGGCTCGGCAACGGATAGCATATGGTGCGGAACATTTTCCATTTCCGTAACCGTGGGTTTGGCTGTACCGATGTCCATGCGCTTGTAGACCTGCATGGAGTCGCAGGACACAATTTCTCCGTCTAATTCCTTTGCCAAGGCGATGGAAAGGGCGGTTTTGCCGGAGGCGGTAGGTCCGGCAATACAAATGAGATTATTCATAGCTTAGCTCCGCTTAAACTGCTTTTCCAGCTGTTTCTTACTTAGCGTAATGCAAATCGGTCTACCATGGGGACAATGCTTCAAATCCTCGCGAGATAGCACCTGTTCAGCCAGCTTTTTCAGCTCCTGTTCACTACTTTGCCAGCCTGCCTTAATGGCGGCTTTACAGGCAACTGTGTGCAACAGGTCATCGCGCACATTTTCTTTTCGTTCCTTGCGACCTCTCAGCAAATCTGATGCCAATGTTTCCAAGGCATCTGTGGCTTGGGTGCTGTCTAAGTCCATGGGAATTTGCCGCACCAAAAGGGTGTTTTCCCCAAATTGCTGAATTTCAAAACCCAATTCCTCAAGAAGCGCTTGATTATCCAGCAAAATAGCAGTTTCGTTCGGACTTAACCGATGCGCAATCGGGCTCAAAAGCGCTTGAGAGGAGATTATTTCTTGATTGGCTTTCAGCTTTTCAAACAGAATCCGTTCATGGGCGGCATGCTTGTCAATCAGATAGGCGTTTTCGCCCTGTTCAACGAGAATATAGCTGTTGTATAGCTCACCGACATACCGCCAAGGCTCATCCGTTGGCATGGCTTGTATGGTTACTTGTTCTGCCTCTTGCGTGGGAACGGGTACTGCCATTGGCGTGGGCAGGATAACGGTTTCCCGAATGGGGAGTTGAGTTTGCTCGACAACTGCAGCGGTTGCCGCGGCGGCAAGGGGTGATGGCTTGGGTGCATCCTTGACTGCAGTTGTAAAATTTTTGAATTCCTGGGGATTCATTGTGCGGAAGAAGTTTGTCTGCTTTTGAGGTGGTGCTGTGGGGGTAGGTGGGGTGGTAAATTGCACTTGCGGTCTGTCCGGTGTCTTGTTTAATGCACCCAAAACGCCATAATGGATACAGTCAAAGACTGCCTTTTCGTTTAGGAACTTGACTTCCGTTTTGGCCGGGTGAACATTCACATCTACAGTATTTGCCGGAACAGTCAGATGGAGGACACAGGCAGGGAACTTGCCAACCATTATTTGATTTCGGTAGGCTTCCTCTAAGGCGGCTGTCAGTAGCCGCGATTTGACAGGACGACCGTTGACAAGGAAGGTTTGGAGCGCGCGACTAGGTCTTGCATCTGTCGGCTTTGACACAAAGCCTGTTAATGTAAAATTGTCCCATTTGCTCTCCAGCGGAATCATTTTTCCGCTATCTCTGCCGTATACGCAGTAGACCGCGTCCTCTAGGCTTCCGGAGCCGGGCGTGGAGAGTACTTCTTTGCCGTCTTTCAGGAAACGGAAAGATACTTCCGGATGCGCAAGCGCTTGCATTTGCACAGCGGCAGCAACTTTTCCGCCCTCTATCGTATCGGACTTCATAAACTTCATTCGCGCAGGCGTATTAAAGAACAAATCGCGCACGATGATGGTTGTGCCGTCCGGACAGCCGGCTTCGGATTCTTCTATAATATTACCGGCTTCCAAGGTTAGAGAAGTACCGCTGATTACACCGGCAGTTTTGGTAAGTAAATCAATACGGCTGACCGATGCGATTGCCGCCAATGCCTCTCCGCGGAAACCCATAGTAACAATGGCAGATAGGTCCTCGGCTGTTTTCAGCTTAGAGGTGGCGTGGCGCAAGAATGCAGTCTTGGCATCGTCTTTTTGCATACCGCAACCATTGTCGGTAACACGCAAAAAGGTCATACCGCCGTCGCGAATTTCCAAGGTTACCTGGGTTGCACCTGCATCTACCGCATTTTCCAGCAGTTCCTTTGCAACAGAGGCAGGGCGTTCTACCACTTCGCCTGCGGCAATTAAGTTGGCAACATGGGGAGAAAGTTGAATGATTTTAGACATATCATCACCTCGAGGCAATCAGTCCGATTTGATTCACTATAATGTGAATCAGAATGGGGGTTATGATGGTATCCGTTTTTTCGTAAGACCATGCCAAGGCAAGACCGGCAGGGAGGTATTGCACAAAGCATAATAGGAGTGTCTGCCAATCGGATAGACCGATATAGCCCATTATATGAATTCCTGCAAAAACAAGCGTGGACAGACAGTAGGCAAGAGACCGGTTTTTTTGATACAGACCTTGGAAAATAAGTCCGCGATAAAATGTTTCTTCGGTAATCGGCACAAGAAAAACAGTGGCAAATGCCATAGCGGAAGTGTATTCCTTGGACAAATCTGCAATTGCGCTGTCGTTCACATTGGAAAAGTTTGGGTAAAACCATCTGATTCCGCGGGAAATGAAAAGCATGGCGCAATAGTAAAACGCAAAACCAATCAAGGCAATTCGCAGACAGTACAACGGTTTTGCCAAGGCAAGCTTTACAGAAGCGAGCAAAAACCTGTGAAAAACAATGCATACAGCTAAGAAATTCACGGCAAAGAAGATTAAATTCAAAACAGTGTCGGATAGGGGCTTGGCTAATAGCGTGTTTAGCAACTCAAGCGCAGAGGGCATAACAAATAGGCTAATCAGTAAATAGCTCCACCCAAGCAAACGCTCCCGACGGGTTAAAAGAATCGATAACTTCATATTACTCCAACATTTTCTTTAGCTTATACAGCTCGTTCATAGCCTCAATGGGGGTGAGGGTCTCCACGCTCAGGGAGCTTAGTGCATTGCAGATCTGCTGGCTGGTCATATCCAACATACTCATCTGGTCGTCATCTTCCTGCATATGCACCACCTTGGGTTGGGGCTTGCCCTCTGTCTCCAGCTCCTGCAAAATCTGCCGCGCGCGATTTATGACCGCATTGGGAAGACCTGCCAGCTTGGCAACCTCGACACCAAAGCTGTCGTCCGTTGCACCGGGAATGATTTTTCGCAGGAAAATCATCTTATCGCCCCGTTTTTTTACGGCAATATTGTAGTTTTTGATTCCCGGTAGCTGGTCTTCAATCACACTTAATTCGTGATAGTGGGTGGCAAATAGGGTTTTTGCGCCCAATTGCTTGGGATTCGCGGCATATTCCAGCACCGCGCGGGCGATTGCCATACCGTCGTAAGTAGAAGTACCGCGACCGATTTCGTCCAAAATCAGCAAGCTTTTGGAAGTGGCATACTTCAAAATTGATGCCATTTCTGCCATTTCAACCATAAAGGTAGACTGCCCCGAGGACAAATCATCACTTGCGCCGATTCGGGTGAAAATTCTGTCCACAAGGCCGATGCGTGCGCGCTTGGCAGGTACAAATGCGCCCATTTGTGCCATAAGAACAATGAGTGCCACCTGTCGCATATAGGTGGATTTACCTGCCATATTGGGTCCTGTAATAATGGAAACCAAATTTTCCTTGCAGTCTAATTGCGTATCGTTGGGTACAAACAGCGTGTCTTTTAGTACCTTCTCCACCACAGGGTGCCGACCTTCCGTAATGGCAATATCATGATCCAAGGTAATTTCCGGACGGCAGTAGTTATTCTTAACCGCTACGGTTGCCAAACTGCACAGGGCATCGACAGCGCCGACTGCCGCGGCAGCAGCTTGCACGCGTGGTGCTTGGGCAGCCAAGTGCTCACGCAATTGCGAGAAGATTTGATATTCCAAGGCGGTGCAACGCTCTTTTGCGGTGAGCACCTGCTCTTCTAATTCCTTTAATTCGGGTGTGATGTACCGTTCGTTGTTGGCGAGGGTTTGCCTGCGAATATAATGTGCCGGCACTTGGTCAATAAAGGACTTGGAAACCTCAATATAGTAGCCGAAGACGCGGTTGTAATTTACCCGTAAGGTACGGATTCCGGTCTTTTCCCGTTCGGTTG
Source organism: Faecousia sp. (assembly GCA_045576395.1). Classification (GTDB taxonomy): domain Bacteria; phylum Bacillota; class Clostridia; order Oscillospirales; family Oscillospiraceae; genus Faecousia. The sequence continues at coordinate 7,015 of JAZNGK010000140.1, forward strand.
CTTCAATGGATGCCATAATACCGGCGCCGCCGTCCATAATTTCCTGCAAACGGTCAACCTCTGCGTTTGCGCCCTTTCGAATGATACCGCCATCACGGATGGTTAGTGGTGGCTTTTCGGTGATTGTATTATCAATCAAATCGGCACAGTCATCGAGGGGGTCAATGGCATTTTTCAAATTTTTAAGCAAGGGGGATTTGACATTCTGCAATAGCTTTTTTACATTCGGCAAAGCATGCAGACCACAGGCAAGACCTTGTAAATCCCGACAATTGACAGTACCCGTTACAATTCGGGTGATTACGCGCTCCAGGTCGGTAACATATTTGAGTGCCGTTTCCACTTCGCCGCGAAGAACGGTGTCGTTTACGAGTTCCTCAACCGCGTTTTGTCGGCTGATAATTTCACCGGCATCCAATAGCGGCTTTTCCAGCCAGCTCCGCAGAAGTCTGCCACCCATAGGTGTGTGTGTTTGGTCAAGCACCCACAGAAGGGTGCCCTTTTTCTCTTTTCCGCGTAGGGTTTCCGCCAATTCCAAGTTGCGACGGGCATCCATATCCAATTCCATAAATCGGCCGGTGGTGTAATATTGCAACTGACGAATGTGAGAAAGATTGCTCTTTAGCAGGGTTATCAATAATTGCAATAGGCTACCTGCGGAGATAACACATTCCGGCAAATTGGCAAGGCCCAATTCCTCTGCGGATTTTTCAAAGTGGCGCTCTAATAGTGCCTTTGCGGTGTCGGCGTGGAATTGTTCGGCTGTTCCTTCGTTTAAGCAACAATGCAAACGGTGCGTAAGGGCATCGTTTATGATATCGCAGTAAGCATTTTTTCCGAAGCGGATAACCTCGGTAGGGGAAAACCGACCCAATTCCGAGGCGGCTGCCGCGGCATCTTCGCAGACGGTTACAAAAAATGCACCGGTAGAAATATCACAGAAGGAAAGTCCAATCCGTTCGTTTTCTGCATACAGACAGCCTATGTAATTGTTGCGGCTTTCCTCCAGCATACAGCTTTCGGTAACGGTGCCGGGTGTAACAATACGGGTAATATCGCGTTGCACAATCCCCTTGGCTTGCGCAGGGTCTTCCATTTGCTCACAGATAGCAACCTTATAACCCTTTTGCACCAAACGGGCAATATAGGAATCCACAGAGTGATAGGGTACACCGCACATCGGTGTCTGTTCGCTTTCCGGTTTTGTCCTATCGCGGGTCGTGAGGGTTAAATCCAGCTCTTTTGCGGCAAGTCGTGCGTCGTCATCAAACATCTCATAGAAGTCGCCCAGCCGGAAGAAGAGAATACAGTCTTGATTGCGCTCTTTGATATCGAAATATTGCCGTCGCATAGGGGTCATTTCTTTGGGCTTATTTGCCATTTTCTTCAATCCTTCCTGTTAAACTCCAAGTGGTTGCACCGGTAATGGTGATGAAAGCAAAGGTGCCGATGCGTGCGGTATCCCCCTTTAGGCGTACCAGCCGACCGCCCTCTGTACGGGCGGTGAGGAATTCCTTATCCGTGCCGTCAATTAAGCACCGCAGAGTCTTGCCGATATAGCCGTTGTGCAGAGCTTCGGAAATGCTGTTTTGCACAGCGCACAGTCTGTCAAACCGATGGTTCTTTTCTGCTTTGGGTGTGGGGTCGTCCATCGTGGCGGCAGGCGTGCCGGGTCTGGGGGAGAAGATAAAGGTAAAGAGGGAATCGTATCGAACGGTCTCAATAAGAGAGATAGTTTCTTCAAATTCCGCATCTGTTTCACCGGGGAAGCCGACAATTACATCGGAGGTAAGCACCAAGTCTGGCATAATCTCTTTTGCATAATTTACCGCCTCGAGGTACTTTTCGCGGTCATAGTGGCGGTTCATCGCCTTTAGAACACGAGTAGAGCCGGATTGAAAGGGGAGATGTAACTGCTTTGCGATTTTGGGATAGGTCGCCATCGTGTCAAAGAGCTTTTTCGAAGCATCTCTTGGGTGGCTTGTCATAAAGCGAATCAGAAAATCACCGGGTAGACTTGCAATTTTTGCCAATAAATCCGCAAAGTCCACACCTTGGTCCGAATCCTTGCCGTAGGAGTTTACATTCTGTCCGAGCAAGGTGATGTCCTTAACACCGCTTTCAATCAATTCCTTACATTCTGCAAGAATATTCTCCCATTTGCGACTGCGCTCTCTGCCACGCACATAAGGAACAATGCAGTAGGTACAGAAATTGTTGCAGCCGTACATAACGGAAACCCATGCCTTCAAGGGATTATCGCGATTTTGAGGCAGACCTTCCACAATAGAGCCTGCTTCATCGGCTGTGAAAAAGGTGCGCTTTCCGGTAAACAAAACGCGAGAAAGAATCTCGGGGAATTGCCATAAATGGTGTGTAGAGAATACACCGTCTACATGAGGGTAGCTGTTTTTGATTCTCGCTACGACCTGCTCTTGTCCTGCCATGCAACCACACAGAAAAATCTTTTGCGAGGGGTGGCGGTGTTTGGTGTGGGTTAGTGCGCCTAAATTGCCAAATACTCGTTGCTCTGCGTGCTCACGAATGGCACAGGTGTTCATGACAATCACATCTGCGCCTTCTGTGCGGTCAGTCATGGCATAGCCACTTTCAATCAGCAAACCACGAATTCGTTCGGAATCCGCTTCGTTTTGTTGACAGCCGTATGTTTCCACATAGGCGGTGGGTGTTGTGTTTCTGCTGTGCCAATAGGTTTTTATTTCATTACAGAAAGCCAGCTGTGTATCTAACTGCTCCTGTGTAATTGTTGTGGTTTTTTTCATAGGGGGGAGGCTCCTTGTTTATATAACTACTCATAATAAATCATACCATTGTTTTTCACGCTTTGCAAGTGCTATACGCAGATTTTGCAGGATTGTTAACTTTTTGGAAATTCGCTTGCTTTTATCATGAGAACATGGTAGACTATGTAAAGAACTGCCCAATAATGGGAGAAAGAGGAAGAACTATGACTTGTAAATTTTGTTTCGCAGAGCTGGAAGAAAATGCGGCTGTCTGCCCTGTATGCGGTAAGTCGCTGACAGAAGAAACCGCAGAAGCTGTCGAACCCACAGAAACTGTTGAAACCGCAGAAGCTGTCGAACCCACAGAAGGTGTTGAAACTGCAGAAACGGTCGAACCCACAGAAACTGTGGAAGAAACGGAAACTACTGATACAGGTAAGAAAGTCAAGACCTGGAAGGTTGTTTTGGTAGCGGTCGGTTGCTTTGTGCTGTTGCTTGCGCTTGTGTGCGCTGTGCTGTATGGTTTGGGCGTTGACTTAAGACCGCGTGAGAATGATGTTTATTGCAAGGATTCCTATACGGTTAAAGATGCGAATGCCGAGAAAAAAGCCGATGATATTGTGGCAACGCTTGGTGATATGACCCTTACCAATGGTGAATTGCAGGCTTATTATTGGATAAATGTGTACGATTTTCTGAGTTACTACGGAAACTATTTGAGCATGATGGGCTTCGATGCTTCCAAGCCGCTCGATGAGCAGGTCTATGATGAGAAAACCGGTATGACCTTCCAACAGATGTTCTTGAGTAATGCGCTGGAAAATTGGAATACCTATGCTACGCTTGTTTCTATGTCCAAGGATGCAAATTTCACTTTGACTGCGGAACAGCAGGCACAGTTAGATGCATTTAAGGAAGGCCTGCAAGAAGCGGCAAAGGAAGAAAAATATGAAGATTTAGAGCTGTTTATTGATGAAAAGTTCTTCCCCGGGAGCTCTGTGGCGGCATATATCAACTATAATGTTGTTAATTTTACAGCCCTTTCCTATTATGATTCCTTGGTTGAATCCCTGTTGCCTACGCAGGCAGAAATCGAAGCCTACTATACCGAACACGAAGCAGAATTCAAGGAAAAGAAATTTAGCAAGGATGACGGCAACTATTATGATGTGCGCCATATCCTGATTACCCCCACAGGCGGAACAACAGATGAAGACGGTGTGACTGTATATACCGATGCAGAATGGGAAGCCTGCCGTGCGAGTGCTCAGCTGGTTTTGGATGGGTATTTGGCAGGTGATAATTCCGAAGAAACCTTTGCGAAATTGGCCAAGCAAAAATCCCAAGACCCCGGCTCTGCGGCCAATGGTGGTCTGTATACAGAGCTGACCAAGGATACCAATTTTGTGGAAAGCTTTAAGAATTGGTACTTGGACGAAAGCAGAAAGGTGGGAGATACCGGTCTTGTCAAGAGTGAGCATGGCTATCATGTTATGTATTTCTCCGGCAGTAAGGTCATTTGGGAGTATGAGGCAGAATCCGCTTTGATGACCGAAAGGACCGGCAAAATGCTGGATGATGCTATGGTAAAGTACCCCATGGAAATCAATTATAAGAAGATTGTATTGGGTGAAGTGAGCCTTGTAGAGGAAAGCGCCTCTTAATATGAAAGATGGTAGGCACGAAGGTGCCTACCATCTTTGCGTTGGTGGGATTATCTTAATAATATTGGCTGGATTTGCTGTCCTTGTAAGGCGGAAGCTAAGGTCTGGGGTATTTGCGTGAAATCTGCGACCATACTAGTCGGTTTATTTATGGGGTTATCCTGTCCAAATGGCACGAAATAGTAGTTCTTTCGAGATAGTAGCTTGCCGATGTTTTCACCTGCACCGGCTAAAGCATCGTTGGTGGATACAGCCACAATTACCGGTCGACCGTTTCGCAACTGACTTTTTGCTGCCATCGTAACCGGTCCGTCTGCGATGCTGTGCGCAAGCTTTGCCAGCGTGTTTCCGGTACATGGCGCGATGATAAGTGCATCAAGCAGTTTCTTTGGACCAATAGGCTCTACCTGTGCAATTGTGTGCAGTACCTTACAGCCACAAATTCTTTCGACATTTTGAATATGTTCTTGATGTGTACCGAACCGACTGTCAACACAGTAGGATATTTCTGAAAATATGGGAATGATGCTATGCGTTTTTGCAAGCTCCTCTATAACGGGAAATACCTGCGCATAGGTACAAAATGAGCCACACATGGCAAATCCGATAGTCATAATGACTCCTTTCTTAATATAGGAATAAGCGTGTTGGCGATTAGCGCACCGGAACTGCCGGGCGCATCTTTGCCGGGAAGGCCTCTTGCCCAAATTACATCGTCGCTTCCCAGCCCAAGCCGAGAAGCTAAGTCGATTTTTAACGCATTTCCCGGACAGCTTGGAAAGCGCATAATGGGTACAGTGTTAAAAATCACACGATAGGCAGAAAGCTGTACCTCAGGGTAGTCGGTTGCGCCGTATCCCAAAGCAGCCAAAATGCTGCGGTCAGCTTCTTTTCTTGCGCAGACAGTAACCTTTGCACCAAGCTGTTTTAACAGCTGTGCCAAACACTTCCCGATTCGTCCCCAGCCTATCACCAATACAGGGCAATCCTCCAATATGACAGGAAGCTGATTCATCGCCAATTTTACAGCACAATGCGCGGTGATTTGTGCGTTATGGGCAAGATAAGTAGCGTCCTGTAATAAATCAACGGTCTTATAATAATCTAACTCCGGTCGGTCTAAATTTCCGCCGATTACGGTTATATTTTTTGGTAGCAGTGTAAGCAGTGTGCTTAAGTTTCCACCACCGATAATACTCCCGTCTGCCGCAAAGCTGGGCACAGGCAAAAGCAAATGTGTTGCTTGCAAACCGGGTTCTGACAGCAGGGTAAAGCCTGCTTGCTTTAATTTTTGGATACAATGACTCATAGCGGGTGAGTACCCTGCCGCGTAAATAATACAATCATTCATAACCATTCTTCCTTTCATGACAGATTATGTCTGAGATGTTTGTGTTGTGCTTGATTTTTTGTTAGCATTTTGTATAATAAATGTAGAGGTGATCATTATGCAGCGTTTAGGTTTTATCCATGATATGATGGATGTAAAGGTTTTGATTTTATATGTAGCATCACAATCCAATTATCCGATGACGGCACAAGAGGTATATGAGCTGTGTTATCAGGACGAGTGCCTGAGCTATTTTGATGTTTGTACCGCCCTGCCTCAAATGGTTGCGTCCGGTCATATGCAGCAGTTAGAGGATGAGCGCTATGAAATTACAGAAAAGGGCAGAGCAGACGGCAAGCTGACCGAGGATTCAATTGCCTTTACAGTCAGACAAAGAGCAGAGAATGCGGTTGCTAGATTCAATCGCCAGCTTCGTCGCAGCAGCTTTGTGAAATCGCAGATTATTCCCCGGGAAAACGGTGATTTTTCCGTTGTTATGGCTTTGGATGATGAAATGGGAAATCTGATGACCCTCGAGCTTGTTGCACCCAATCAGCGCCAAGCAATTCGTTTGGGCAAGTTGTTTGAAAAGAAAGCAGAGCTGCTCTACAATTTAACAATGACAGAGCTTCTGGATAATATGGAAGAATCAGAGGATTGACCTTGTCCAAACGGACAAATCGTGGTATAGTTTAAGTACACCGAATTATCGGTGAAAGAAAGGAGCGACCGCATATGAAGTTTCAGTATAGTGAAAAGAAGGTTAAACTGCCTGCTAATGTCCATGCTTATGCCGAGAAGAAGGTAATGAAGCTGGCGCGGTATTTTGAGGAGGATGCGGAAGCGCTTGTTGTATTTTCTGTGGAGAAGAACCGTAACAATGTTGAGCTTACGGTTCATGGTGCAGGTACTTGGTTCCGCGCAAGCGAGAGCACATCCGATATGTTTGCATCTGTTGATGCGGCTGTCGGCACCATTGAAGGTCAAATTCGCAAGAACAAAACGCGATTGGCACGCCGTCTGCGGCAAGATGCTTTTACCCGTTCCGTTGAGGAGACCTCCTTTGCCGCGGAAGAGCCGGAGGACGAACTGAAAATTGTCCGTACGAAGCAGTTTTACTTTAAGCCCATGACGCGCGAAGAGGCAGTTATGCAGATGAATTTGCTGGAGCATAGCTTCTTTGCTTTCCGCGATGAAGATAATGGTGGCTCATTTGCTGTTGTTTATCGTAGAAACGACGGTGGATATGGCTTGATTGACGATGCCGGTTAACACGAAAAACAGCAATTTGGGGGCTCGAAAGAGCCCCCAAATTTTTGCCTCTTGCAGTTGGTTTTTGTGCAAAAAGTACGAATCAAAAAGAAAATTGTAAAATAGAGAAAAAACTTCTTGACAAAGAGGGTGTGGCGTGCTAAGATAGTCAAGCTCACCGCGTGGCGGTGGGGGATGTACCTTGTAAATTGAATAACGCAAAGACGAACAAGTAACACCTTGGACAATAAATGAATTGTTTAAGTATCGAGTAAAATCGAATTTAAGCCAACGAAAATTCTTGAGTAAAATTGCTAGACAAATTTATTCAAAAAA
>JAZNGK010000141.1:0-4183 GCA_045576395.1 Faecousia sp.
TAATTGATGCCAAGGGGGTTTTTAGTTCGTGTGAGGCATCGGAAACAAAGTGATTCCGTTTGATTTCCGAAACCTGCAGACGGGCGATTAAGTCGTTAAACTCAACGCCTAAAACGGTTAGTTCGTCATTACCGCCCAAATCCACACCTTGCGCATAATTACCCTCACGAATGGTACGCATAGAAGTGGTCAGTCGCTTCAAACGGGCAGAATAGGTCTGTGAAAAAATGATAGAGAACACGATAACCGCCAGTACAAGAATGATGCTAATAGTTAAGATGTACGATTGGAAGGTGTGAATGAAAGCGCCCTGTTGCGCGTCCGTATCCGACATATACACGCAACCAATCAGAGAAATACCTGCATAAATCGGCACAGCGGAACGGGAATAAATTGTGCCGGGACGGTAGTTGCTTTCATAAACTCTGTTTCTGCTCAGCGCTTTCGTAACTTCGGGAGTGAGATAGGACTGTCCGTAGATTTCATAACCGTTGGTGTCGAAAATCACAATACCTTCTGAATCCGTAACGATTAAACGGGAGGTATCCGGATTTTCTAATTTTGACATAACGATAGAGATGGTTGCAATATTAAAATCTTCCAACTGACCGATCTGTTCTGCTACGCTGTTGCAGGTGTCCAGCATTGTGGTTTTTTTATCTGCCGAAAACAGACTAAGGGCAACCCGCGTGGTATAGAAATTGAGAAGCAGTAGCACAAGAACGGTAACAATGATATATGTGAACGCAAAACGGAATTGGGAGCTTTTCAGCAGGATGTTCCACCTTGATTTATTTTCGGAAATAATAGCCAACGCCCCATTTCGTCATAATATGTTGCGGTTCTGCAGGATTCTCTTCCAGCTTTTCACGCAGTCGTCTAATGTGAACATCCAATGTGCGAATATCACTACGGTATTCATACGCCCAAATCGTGTCTAAAAGGGATTCTCTTGAGTAGACGCGGTTGGGATTGCGCATAAGAAATTCAATTACATCGAATTCCTTGGCGGTTAGGTCAACCAATTCACCTGCACGATAGGCGTTTCGTGCGTCCAAATCCAAGGTAATATTGCCGATTGTCAAGGTTGTGGCAATCGGCTCGCTTTTTTCTCCGGCACGCCTTAGTAGCGCGCGGATTCGCGCCTTTAGCTCTAAAATGTTGAAAGGCTTTGTAAGGTAATCGTCTGCGCCGTTTTCAAAGCCCATCAGCTTGTCGATATCATCTGCCTTGGCGGTTAACAAAATAATGGGCACCTGTGAGAATTCTCTGATTTTTTGGCAGGCGGTCAAACCGTCCATTTCCGGCATCATCACATCTAAAACAATGAGATTTGGCTTTTCGTTTTTTGCAATCGTAATGGCTTCCAAGCCGTTTGTGCCGGAAATAACCTCGTAGCCGTCGTTTTGTAGATTAAACCGAATTCCTTTTACCAACAGCTCTTCATCATCAACTACCAGAATTTTCATAGCTACCTCCAATTTTAACATAAGGCTGTATTTGCGTAAATTTCTTTTCGCCGATGCCCTCGACCTCCATCAGCTCCGTAATGGCGGTAAAGCCATTATGTGCTGTGCGGTAGTCCAGGATTCGCTGTGCAATTGCTTCGCCTACACCGGGAAGCATTTGGAGCTGTTGTAGAGATGCGGTGTTTAAGTCAATTCTTCCGTCGGCAGCTTGGGTGTTTTCGGAGGTGTTCTGTGAGCCGGATTCCACAGCATTGTCAAGGGGGATATAGGAGTCTGTTAAATTTCTGCCTACAAATATTCCTACCAGCAGGCACAAAAATACACCGGTGATGCCAACAAGTATCCATTGTTGTTTTGTCATTTCTCACGCCTCCTGCATTGACTAGCTACAAATTTACTGCTATAATATCACATTATACACAAAAATGTTCCGTCGGACAAGAGTATCGACGGAATATTGAGGGAGAAACATGAAAAAAATTGGTATTATTTGTCTGGTTGTGCTGTTATTATGCACGCAACCTGTTTTTGCCACCGATATAGCAGACGACGCATCCGTTACCCAAGGCTGTAATACGCTTGACGGTCTTATGCCGTTTTTGGGCAATCAACAGCTTGTCAGCAACGGCAAGTCTATGCTTGTTTATGAAATCAATACTGATACGCTTATGTATGCCGATAACGCAGACGAGCAGGTTTATCCTGCCAGCTTAGTCAAGATTTTAACCGCCCTGATTGCGATAGAAAAGGGAAGTCTAACCGATGCGGTTACAGTGCGAGCGGAGGTGCTGTCTACCTTGGCACCCGATGCGGCAGTCGTGGAATTGGTTGTAGACGAGGTTTTGACGGTGGAAGACCTGCTGTACTGTATGATGGTCGGCTCCGGTAACGATGCTGCTGTCGTATTGGCAGACCATGTGCTGGGCGACCAACAGACCTTTGTTGCGGAAATGAACCGATATGCACAGGAATTGGGCTGTACCGGCACGAATTTCACCAATGTCCACGGTCTTCACGACAAAAATCAATACACCACTGCAAGAGATACCGCAAGAATCCTGGCAAAAGCGATGCAAAATGAAACCTTTTGCAAGGTGTTTGGCGCGAAATACTATTCCGTACCAAAGACCAATAAGGCTTCGGACCGCCATTTGGCAACGGAAAATTATTTAATGAACAATGACAAGGTTGTCATTCACTACGATGAGCGTGTAATCGGTAGCCGTACAGGTGTCGCGGCTGATAGAGGGCGCAATATTGCAACGGTTGCGGAAGTGGAGGATATGCGCCTTATCTGTATCGTAATGGGTGCAAAATCCCAATACGAGAAGGACGGCTATTCGGAAAAGGTCTTCGGTGGATACGATGAAACGCAGAAGCTGTTGGACCTGGGCTTTTCCGGCTATAGAACCGCGCAGATTATTCATCCCAATCAGGTGATTATGCAAACTGCGGTTGTAAATGGTAGCTCCGATGTGTCCATCGGCACACGCAGCGGAGCAGCTGCTGTGATTCCGGACAATATGGTTTCAAACGGACTTTCTTACCGCTATGTCAATGAAATCGCTTTGACAGCGCCCATTGAAAAAGGGCAGAGAGTATCGACCTTGCAAATTTGGTGCGGAACGGTTTGCGTTGCGCAGACGGATTTGTATGCGATGAATACCGTATTGCCTGCCGGCTCCTTGTTTACGAATAACGAAGAGCGTGGCGCTGTGGGCATCATATCTGTAATTTTGTATGTAATAGCTGGTATTGCAGGTGTTATTCTGCTGGGATTTCTTGTGCTTTCGGGCTTGCGCGCTACACGTATTGCGAAGGCAAGACGGCAAAGCCGTCGGAATCGCAGAAATCGCAGAAGAAGCAGAGGTTAGGCAAAGCAGGAAAATATCGTTGACATTTCGGCGAATTTGTGATATTTTTATTTTAATATGTAATGGCTTTGATGGGAAGGTTCTACTAGATGTTCTGTCGTAGAGAGTATGCGGTTGGTGCAAGCATATACAGAAGCAGTAGATTGTCGTCCCGGAGCTTGCTCCTTGAAATACAGTAGGGGAGTGCGGGTATGCCCGTTATAGCAGTCGAGTGTCCGTTATATGCGGAAATTCAGGTGGTACCGCGGAAATTTTTTCGCCCTGAGCCATTGGCTCGGGGCGTTTTTTGCTAAGGAGTGTTGTTTATGAGAAAAGAACTGCCCAAGGTTTACGAGCCCCAACAGGTAGAAAACGAAATCTATAAAATGTGGGAGGAAAATGGCCATTTTAAGCCCAATAAGGGCAGAGATGCCAAGCCGTTTACCATTGTTATGCCTCCCCCCAATGTAACCGGTCAGCTCCATATGGGTCATGCGATGGATGCGACCTTGCAGGATACACTCATTCGTTTTAAGCGGATGCAGGGTTATAATGCCTTATGGCTTCCGGGTGTTGACCACGCCGGCATCGCCACCCAAATTAAGGTTGAGGAAGAACTGCGCAAGGACGGGCTTACCCGGTACGATTTGGGTCGCGAGAAATTTCTAGAGCGCGTTTGGGATTGGAAGCATCAATACGGAAACCGAATTGTGGAACAGCAGAAAAAGCTGGGCGCCTCCTGTGATTGGGAGCGTGCGCGGTTTACGATGGACGAGGGCTGTTCCAATGCCGTTCGTGAGGTGTTTGTATCCCTGTACGAAAAGGGCTTGATTTACAAGGGTAGCCGGATTATCAATTGGT
>JAZNGK010000142.1:0-6034 GCA_045576395.1 Faecousia sp.
CAATACGGTAAGACATAAACAAAACTCCTTAGAAAAAGCTGGACAGCCGCAGGCAATACAGCTATAATAGATTATGCCTTATTTTATAGCGGTCAAACATAAAACACCAGCCACGGGAATTGGAATTGCGGAAAAATTGACTCCCCGTGGTAGAATTTTCAACTCTACTGTGAGTAGAGCTTCGCGAAAAGTTATGAAAATGCCGAAAAAGGGGGAGTTTTCGTGATAAAATTGCTGATGAAAATGTGCCTACCCAAAGACCGCCCAAGCACAGACCCGAAGGTGCGCGCCGCTGTCGGTCGGCTGTCCGGCTGGGTGGGAATTGCGGGAAATGTTCTGTTGTTTGTGGCAAAATTCCTGGTGGGCACGCTTTCCGGCTCGGTTTCCATTACCGCCGATGCGATGAATAACCTTTCCGATGCCAGCAGCGCGGTGGTAACCCTTATCGGCTTTAAGTTGGCGGAAAAGCCTGCCGACCAAGACCACCCCTACGGCCACGCGCGCTTTGAATATCTGTCCGGTCTGGCGGTTTCGGCTATGATTGTGGTCATCGGCTTTGAGCTGGGCAAAACCTCGCTTGAGAAGATTTTCAATCCCACAGCGGTGTCGTTTTCGATACCCCTGGTTGGCGTGCTGATCGGCTCTATTTTGGTGAAGCTGTGGCTGTCGTTGCTTCATACCAAATTGGGCAAATTCATTGATTCCGCAACACTCCTTGCCTCCGCCGCCGACAGCCGTAACGATGTGATTTCCACGATGGCTGTCCTGCTTGCGATTGTCATAGAGAATCTCACAAGCTGGAGAATTGACGGCTACATGGGTCTTGCCGTGGCGATTTTCATTTTGTATAGCGGCGCGATGCTGGCAAAGGATACGATTAGTCCTCTGCTGGGCGAATCGGTCAGCCCCGAATTGCAGGCGGAAATCGTTGCGCTGATGAAGCAGGAGCCTGCGGTGCTGGGCTATCATGATTTGATGGTCCACGATTACGGCCCCGGTCAGCGCTTTGGCAGCTTGCATGTGGAAATGGACCAGGAAAAGGACGCCCTGTATTGCCATGAGCTGATTGACGATTTGGAGCGCGCCTGCTATGAAAAGCTGGGCGTGCATTTGGTGATTCACTATGACCCCATCGTGGTCGGTGATGCGGAGCTCGACGCGCTGCGGGCAGAGGTTTGCGATGCGCTGACAGGCTTTGACAGTCGGCTGACACTCCACGATTTTCGTATGGTCAAAGGTACGGGACATACCAATTTAATCTTCGACATTTCGATACCGCACGATTTGTCAGGCAAAGAAAAAGAAATCAAAACGCACATAGAAAATGCCCTGGCAGAAACCCGCCAGAGCACCTACTATTTGGTCATTACCTTTGACAAGGGGCTTTGCTAGGGCGCGTGAGCATCAGCAGGCACGCCCACAAAAACAGGCTCATAAACCAATACTGACCGCACGCCATCGGCGCAGAGAACATCACAAGCATTACATACAGCACGAGGCCCGTTCTCGCAGAAAAGTATACAGACAGGAAGTTGAGTACCAACAAAATAAGGGACAGCGCCAAAACACCGCTGCTTATCAGTCGCAGAGCCAACAGGTCTTTGCGACTGTTCTCTTTTTTTGCCCGAAAAACGAGATAGAACGGGGGCAGAAAACAGATGAGCGCCGAGAGAATCAGCAATACCTTTCCGTAGCCTTCCGCGTTTTTGACAAAGCCAAGTCCCACGCAGATGGCGTATAAGATGCCCCAAAGGGCGTAAATCACAGATTTTTTCATAGGGATTCCTTTCTGCTAGTTCATCGTTCCCTGCGAACGGGCGAAAAGCTGGGCAATACGGGTACGAAGCGCCTGCGCTTCGGGTGTGTCGGCTGTGCCTTCGGTATCAATCCATGTTGCCGATGCCTGCTGGGCATCCTTTAAGGTCTGCAAATCACAGCTTAGGTTTGCCACGCGGAAGACGGGCAGACCCGACTGCCTTGCCCCGAAGAAATCACCGGGACCGCGCAGGCGCAGGTCTTCCTCGGCAATTCGGAAACCGTCGGTGGTCTTGCACAGCGCCTTGAGCCGTTGCAGGGTTTCTCCGTTTTTGTTGTGCGAGGTGAGGATACAGTAGCTTTTTGCCGTTCCGCGACCCACACGCCCCCGTAGCTGATGAAGCTGGGAAAGACCGAACCGGTCTGCATCCTCAATGACCATCAGCGTGGCATTGGGCACATCCACACCCACCTCAATTACGGTGGTGGCAACCAGAATATCCACCTTGCCTTGGGCAAAGGCGGTCATAACGGCCTCTTTTTCCGCGCTTTTCATCTGCCCGTGCAGAAGAGAAACGCGCAGGTCGGGGAATACCTTTTTGCCCAGGGTTTCTGCCCAAACCTCTACTGCCTTAATATCCATTCCTTCACTTTCTTCCACCGCGGGACAGACCACATAGCATTGGTTTCCTGCTTCCACCTGCTTGCGGAGAAAGGCGTTGATGCGACTGCGATAGCCCTCGTCCACCAGGAAGGTATCGACCTTCTCTCTACCCGGGGGCAGCTCGTCCAAAATAGACACCTCCAAATCCCCGTACAGCAGTAACGCCAAGGTTCGGGGGATTGGCGTGGCAGACATGACAAGCAAATGCGGGTCCGTTCCCTTGCCTGCAAGGGCGGACCGCTGGGCAACGCCGAAGCGGTGTTGTTCGTCGGTGATGACCAGACCCAAATTGTGAAAAACAGTCGCCTCGGCAACCAGCGCGTGGGTGCCCACAATTAACTGCGCCTGCCCGTTTTCGATGGCCTCGCGCGCAAGGCGTTTTTGCTTTGCGGTTTGCGCGCCTGTGAGCAATTGCACGCAGATGCCCAGGGGGGCGAGCAATTTGGAAAGCGAGGCAAAATGCTGCTCCGCTAAAATTTCCGTCGGCGCCATCATAGCGGCTTGATAGCCGTTTTTCACAGCCAAATAGGCCGCCGCCGCGGCAACCATCGTCTTGCCGCTGCCCACATCGCCCTGCACCAACCGATTCATAGGCGTACCGCGACGCAAATCCGCTGTAAGCTCGGATATGGCGCGGTTTTGTGCGTTGGTAAGGGTAAAGGGAAGGGCATCGAAAAAGGCGGTCAAATCACAAGCCTCGTAGGCAGGCACTTTTTTCAGCGCGCGCTGCGCCCGTATGAGGGAAAGACCTGCGGAAAATACGAAAAACTCCTCAAAAATCAACCGTTTTTTCGCAAGCTCCGCTTCCTCCATCGAATTGGGCTGATGAATGGCGTAGTAAGCGCGTTCGGCAGGGAGGATACCGTATGCTTCCCGAATTTGCTGTGGGATAATCTCCTGTGGGGGGTCGCAGATTGCCAACGCCTGCTGTACCGCCTTGACGATAGCGCTGTTGGACAGACCTGCGGTGCGTGGGTAGATGGGAAGCACCCGTCGGGTGCTTAGCGGTGGGCTGTCGAGGGCTTCAAACACGGGAGAAGTCATATTGTAGCCGATAAAATCGCCCGATACGGCGCCGTAGAAGATATATTCCTTGCCGTATTGCAGCTGCTCGGCGGTGAATTTTTGGTTGAAAAAGGTCAGCGTCAGCCGTGCGGTGGCATCGGCAACCTGCACCTTGGTAATGTCTAAGCCCTTGCGGATATGGGCAGTTCTGGGGGTGCTCATCACCATGGCCTTGAAGCAGGCAGGCGTGTCAACCGCGAGCTTTTCAATGGGCAGGAGCTTGGTGCGGTCCTCATAGATGCGCGGAAAGTGGCAGATCAGGTCTTCCAGAGTGTAGATGTTTAAGGCCGCAAATTGCTTTGCCTTGGTCGGGCCAACGCCCTTTAACAGGGTAACGGGGTCAGACAGCTTCGCCATGGAAACACCTCCTTTTCTTTATTATAACAGATATTGTTCAAACTTCCAGCAAAATTTGTATTTTGTTGGTAAGCTCCCGGGCAACGCTTTGCATACTTTCCCGTCGGTGAGAAAGTATGGCGTTTCTGTAAAAGGGCATGAAAAAACTCCCTCCGAGAAGTTCGGAAGGAGATATTTTCAGAGAACTCAGGCCAGCTTATTCAGCTTCAAGGTCATACTGCTCTTCTTGCGAGCAGCAGCATTCTTGTTCATGATACCCTTGTTGATTGCCTGGTCAACGGCCTTAACAGCCAGCTTGTAAGCACTCTCGGCCGCGGTACGGTCGCCTGCTTCCAGAGCCAGATCAAACTTCTTGACGATGGTCTTCAGGGCAGTTCTGTTCGCCTTATTCTTCTCGTAAGCAATTTTAGATTGAATGACGTCCTTCTTAGAGGATTTAATGTTGGGCATTGTTACACCTCCTATTCCATATTTTGCTCATGCACTGTCCAATTATAGCGAAGCTTTCCCATAAAATCAATACCTTTTTCAAAAAAATTCCGATATTTTTCCTGTTTCTCGGAAAAATGATAGGGGTAGTGGGTGAAAAAATTTTTATCTACTATATATAGATGCAAAAAATGCGAAGCAGAAAAACGGCTGTTTGTCAAGGGGGAATTTTTTCGCGGTAAAAAAGGGCATTGGCAAAATGTGCACAAGCAGAAAAATTACAAAAATAACACAGCTTGACAAATTCACTTATGTTAACCAAATTGCATATTGCGCAAAGACACCGCCTGCTGTGGAAAACCCTGTGGAGAGTGTGGAAAACTAAGGCCTTATCGGGCTTGTTTTCCTGCTTTTTACAAAAATCAGCCCCCAAAGCGGCTGCATATCGGGTTGTATAAATGAAAAAATTCGGGGGTTTTGTGGAATTATGTTCCCGTTATAACCACCGATTTTTTTCACCAAATTTTCACAAAATGTTGCCGATTTCACCTGTGTGCTTCGCGACCGTTCTGCAATTCCGTCGGGTCGACAAAATTTTTTGTGCGATTTTCACAAAGCGCATTTTCTGTATGAAATTTCCCCCGCAGGAAATACTGACTGTATCATCATTTCGCAGGAGGATGTATGCAGGGGAAAGTGGAAATCTGCGGTGTGAATACCGCAAGCCTTAAGGTGCTGTCGCAGACCCAAATGGACAGTCTTCTATTGCAGGCAAAAAACGGCGATAAGGATGCGCGTCAACAGCTGATTGAGGGAAATTTGCGGTTGGTGCTGTCGGTGATTCAGCGATTTGAAAAACGGGGTGAGAGCCCCGACGATTTGTTTCAGGTGGGTTGCATCGGTCTGATGAAGGCAATTGCGAATTTCGACCCCACGAAGGGCGTGCGCTTTTCCACCTATGGCGTGCCCATGATTGCAGGCGAGGTGCGACGGTATCTACGCGACAATTCGGCCATTCGAGTTTCCCGTTCCCTACGGGATATTGCCTATCGGGTGCTTCAATGTAAAGAGGAGATGGTTTTGAAATTGGGTCGCGACCCCACCAATGCCGAGGTTGCCAAGGAGTTGGAGCTGTCGGAAAGTGAGGTATCGGAGGCGTTGGATGCGGTGTGCGCGCCTGTGAGCCTGTACGACCCTGTCTATGCCGAGGGTGGCGACCCGTTGACCTTGCTGGACCAGGTGAAGGATACACGCAACACCGAGGGCGCGTGGATTGACCAAATCTGCCTGCAAACGGCCTTTCGGGGGTTGGGCGCAAGGGAGAAGCAGATTTTGTCTTTGCGGTTTTATGACGGCAAGACCCAAATGGAGGTGGCAAACACCCTGGGCATCTCCCAGGCGCAGGTTTCGCGCCTGGAAAAGGGCGCAATCAAGACAATGCGGAAATCCTTTAGCTTGAACAGCTAAGCATATTTGCGTGCGTAAGCCCATAAGCTGTATGGATAAGGGGGGCGTGCTATGTCGGCCAAGTTTACGGATTTGCACTGCAAAGAGGTTGTTTGCATCAGCGATGGGCGGCGGCTGGGGTTTATTCAGGATGTCATCATTCAGTTACCCAAAGGCGAAATTAGCGCCATTGTGGTACCCGGGCGGTGTAAATGCGGCGGTCTGGGTCCGCCCAGAGATGATTATGTGATTCCGTGGTGCAACATTTGCAGAATCGGACCGGATATTGTGCTGGTGGATATCAAACCCGACGATTGC
>JAZNGK010000143.1:0-3101 GCA_045576395.1 Faecousia sp.
TCCGACTTCGACGGCTATGACATTCATGAGGGCGACTATCTGTCGATATACGGCAGCTCGCTTGCCGGCACAAATAAGGATATTTCGGTGCTTTTGAAGGCGTTGGCAGAGAAGGTACGCGACACAGGCAAGGAATATATCACCATTTATTACGGTGAGGATATTACCGAAAAGCAGGCGCAAAAAGCGGCGGACCTGTTTACCGAAATCTGCACCGATGCGGATGTGAATTTGCTTCGTGGCGGTCAGCCTGTATATTATTATTTGATTTCCGCAGAATAACGAGAAAAGGGTGTGTTACAAAACACACCCTTTTCGCAAATGTTGTGTATGGGGAGGGCGTTTGTGGGAAACACATCGAAAAACATCATAACGGGCAGGATTTCTGCGCTGATTGCTTATTTATCCAGGCAGAGAATTGGGATTCATGCCGCCGGCGCAGGCTATTTTATCGTGCTGTCGGTTTTTCCTCTGTTGGTGCTGGTCTTGGCGCTTTTGCGTTATACGGGCTTGCAGGTGGAAACGCTGACGGATTTAATCGGTGCCTATTTGCCCGATGCCCTGCTTCCGTCTGCCAAGCGGTTGATTATCAGCACCTATCGCAATACCTCGGGTGCGGTGATTTCCCTGTCGGCACTTGCCGGTCTGTGGTCGGCAAGCCGCGGTGTTTACGGACTGCTCACAGGCCTCAATATCATCTATGAAGTGCCGGAAAATCGAGGGTATTTCTATACGCGCGGTATCAGCATGTTTTATACCTTGCTGTTTTTGCTGATGCTATTGGCTACCTTGGTGCTGAATGTGTTTGGTACAACGCTGTTGCAGGCAATTCCCCTTGCGAATGTTGGTTTATTGCAATTTCTGTGGGATATTGTCGATTGGCGGTTTCTTGTGATGCTCCTGTTGCAGACAGGTCTGTTTTCCGCGATGTTTATGGCGCTGCCCAACAAACGCAACACCTTTCGGGAGAGTCTGCCCGGCTCTCTTTTGGCAAGTGTCGGCTGGCTGGTGTTTTCCGACCTGTACTCGGTATATGTATCGCACTTTTCCGGCTATGCCAATGTGTACGGCTCGGTATATGCCGTTGCATTGAGTATGCTTTGGCTGTATTTTTGTATTTCCATCGTCTTTTACGGTGGCGCGTTGAATCATTATTTAAGTAAAAATAAAACAGAAAGAGGCGTTTGATTATGGGTTTTTTGTCGGTTGCGGCACACGCCAATTACAGTCGTTATCTGCGCAAATTAAAGGCAAGGGCAAAAATGGAGAACTGTTGCTATCCGCTGCTGTTGGTAGATACACTTTGGTGTGTTGCCCGTTACGGTATGGCGCTGACTGACTATTTGAACTTTAAGCTCTATAAGCGCACGCACGCCCAGCGCAAGGAATATTTCGGCGCTATGCGAGAGGAGAAGTTCTATAATGTGGTGTCGCCTGCCGCTTATAAGAAACGCTTTACCATTAAGCCCGATTTCATTCGGGAGTTTGCCGCGTATACCCGTCGGGAGATTACCGTGCCGGGGCAGGATGATTTTGCGCATTTTTGCAACTTTTTGGATAATCATGCGGTCTTTATGTCCAAGCCCTATGACGGCTCGGGTGGTGCCAGCGTGGAAAAGCAGGAGGCATCCCAAATTACGGATAGGCAGGCTTTTTACGATTATGCGGCAAAGAATCGTATCTACTTAGAGGAGCTGGTGAAACAGCATCCGGATATGAATGTGCTGTGCCCTGCCAGCGTGAATACCCTGCGCTTTATGACCTATAACGACAAGGGCACGCCTATTTTGCTGTGGGTAGGCTTGCGTGTAGGCAACGGCGTGAATCCTGTGGACAACTTCCACTCGGAGGGCATGGGCGTAAAGATTGACGCGGAAACCGGCAAGCTGGTGGGCGTGGGCATCAACAAGGATAACGAAGAATTTGTTACACATCCTGCCACCAATGTGCTGTTTGACGGCTTCCAAATTCCCTGTTTTCAAGAGGCAAAGGAAATGGTGCTGGAGGCCTGCCTGAAAAGCGATAAAATTTTGATGATTGGCTGGGATATTGCGATTTCCGAAAACGGACCGTTGATTATTGAGGCAAACCGCTGGCCGGGCTTTGACTTGGTACAGGTGCTTGATGACCGCGGTAGAATGGATATTGTACGGGATGTGCGCAGGCGCTACAATGCAAAGTGAGGGTGCGTATGGGACTTGGTGTATGGCTCGGCAGAAAAAAGACGAAAGCTTATTATTGGCAGTTGCGGCAGAAGGCAAAAAATACAAAATGGAAGCCCTTGCGGATTTATTACGCGCTTCGCCATCAGCGGTTTTTGGAGAAGTGGGGCGCTGACATTGGTTTGCATGCCGTTTTTGCCAATGCCCCTGTGTTCCCACATGGCTTTCAAGGCATTTTCATTTCCGAGGGTGCAAGGATAGGCAAGGACTGTGTGATTTTCCATCAAGTAACCATCGGCTCGAACACCCTGTCGGACAGCGACAGACGGGGCGCGCCGATAATCGGTGATCATGTGTATATCGGTTGCGGTGCAAAAATCATTGGGAATGTTCGCGTGGGGAATCATGTACGAATCGGTGCAAATTGTGTGGTTACCAAGGATGTGCCGGACAATGCGACGGTGGTGCTTGACCGGCCACGCGTGATTGTGCACGAAACAGCGCGTGATAACAGTTTTGTTTCTTTGTAATTATAAAAAAGGTGTGTCGAAAGACACACCTTTTTCGTGTTTTTAAGTGCAATTATACCTTGAATTGGTTGAAATACGCATACAGGGGAATGAGCTTTTCCAAAAACGCGCCGGCGCGCGTACCCAGCTCCGGCCCAAAGATATTCTCGCTTATCGGCTCGGTTACCGAGCAGGCGATATACTTTCTCCACGCGTAGAACGGCTCCAGCTCCGGCATCGGCGCCGGCTTCGGCCGTTTATACAGCTCTGCGGTGATCGACATACCGGTCTTTTTCTCCGTGTCCCGGATCAGCTTCAAAAACGGCTTGGGATTGGCGGCAATATGTCGGCGAATGGCCTCCATGGTAGACGGTCTGGGCCGCCACAAAATAAAGCCGTAGGAGATGCCCTCCGGGGTGGTCTCAAAATA
>JAZNGK010000144.1:0-11740 GCA_045576395.1 Faecousia sp.
TATTAAATTTTTTCAGCGTATTTTTCGAGATCGGCAATAATCTTTTTGAAGGATGTTTCGTTTCTCACGAAATCAAATTTTTTATCTTCAAGTGCTTTTAATCTAAGATTGCAATCATTGCCTTTATAGTTTTTGGATGTATTTTGATTCTTGTGTTTCAAGCGGTTTGCCATTGGGGCAGTGTAATCCATATCCTTCAGATTGGCTTCAATAATTGCGTATCTACAACTTTCCACAAGGTTTATTAAGGTGTTTTCCTTATCATTCAACTCTGCATATTCGCGTGCAATATAAAGATAATAAAGCGAAAGATCATGGGAATAAAAGCCGACGTTGTCATCTGAAAACAACCGTTTCAGTATATCAATAGCAAAAGTATATGCCTCAATATTTTCCCTTGGTGAAAACTTTATTTTTGAGGTCATTTGCACTGCACTCATTGCTGCACTGTGAATTAAGGTTTCAATATAACTTTGGCAAGCAACGACGCCTTCATCACCTTGAAGAATTGTGGATTTTAATCCTTCTCTCGTTGCATGGATACTTCCGCCCATATTCGCGTAATATAAAGCTTTGTCATTGTCGATGCCATCATAAGTATAGCATAAATATTGAACGGCATGTTCTCTTTGCATTGAATCCGTTGACTTTTTCATAAGTTCTTCTCCAAGGGCAATAATGCGTTTGGCTTCGTCCTTGGGACAAGGGTACTGAGCCTTCCGATTGATCGCAAACATCAATTGTTCAATCACACAACAATCATTCGGAAATTCGGCATAAGCCTTTTCCCATAATTCGAGATTTTTTTCATTCTCTCCGTTATTTTGATAGATTGCGGCTTGCTGTTTATATTTAGTAATTGCTTCTTCCGCTCTTACTTGATCTACACAAAGCAATTCATCAACAGTCACATCAAAGTAAAACGCGATTTTGGGTAATAAAGTGATATCCGGAAAACCTTCTCCGCGCTCCCACTTTCCGACAGATTGAGGAGTAATTCCAAGATGGTTGGCGAGGGCTTCTTGGGTAATATTTTTCTGTTGTCTTAATGATCGTAATTTTTCTTTCAAGTTGATTTCCATATGTTCAATCCACCTTTGTTTAGATTGATAAGCGCTTATCTTGACTATATTATGGCAAATATTTGTTATCGTTTCAAGAACCGGAAAGTTTATTTGCGGGCGGATTTTACAACTTTGGGTTGTATTATAACTGTCTTCAGCACCCGGGGCTAAAGTTTCGGATTTTTTGTATATAAGAAAGCCACCCCAATGGGGTGGCTTTCTTATTGGTGGAGCGAGTGAAACCAAAGACGAAATCCGAGACCGAGCGGCAATCTGAGCATGAAAGCCAATGTTGGTAACGAATTGTCCGCGGCGACTCGCCGCTGGTGGAGATGAGGGGAATCGATATGCATTTTTGCCTTTAGCAAAAATTATTGTAGGCACCGGTTTTTGAACCGGTACCAGCAACAGTCCACCGGACTGTTGCATTGTTATAGGTTCGATTCCCTCATAATCAAAAAGAACACCCAGCCTTTCGGCTGGTTGTTCCCGTTGGTGGAGATGAGGGGAATCGAACCCCTGTCCGAAAGCAACTCGGAAGGACTTTCTCCGGGCGCAGTTTATTATTTACATTCCCTTATTCTGCCGAGAATAAACACCCTGCAGAATTTGGTAGCTTCATGATGCGTGGTATGGGCAAAGCTTACCATACGCACGGGCTCCACTCAAATGACACCCAAGCCCGGCTCGTGGACCTTCCGGGGAGGATGCGCGCCTAATTAGGCAGCGATTGCAACAGTCTTGTTGTCAGTTAAATTTAAAAAGTACCCATTTTATCGTGGTTAGGCGCCACGGCCCGCTTATCCAGCCTCACTACCCCCGTCGAAACCAGTACATCCCCGTGTTGGGAGGGTGGGTGGTGCCGGGGTGTTGCGGCCCCGGCATTTACTGACAAATTAGAAACGACCGTAAGGGTCGGAGAGCTTGTTCGGCTCCGGATAGGTTTCTCCGTGCGTATCCACAGTGATGGAAGCGATTTTCTGCTCTGCTACCGGTCGGTCTTGCATACCTGTTTTGGTAGCAGCGATGGCATCGACCACATCCAATCCGGTTGTTACCTTACCGAAGGCGGCATATTGACCGTCTAAGTGCTTGGCATCTTCATGCATAATAAAGAACTGTGAGCCGGCAGAATTCGGCGCAGAGGAGCGCGCCATAGACAGCACACCGCGCTTATGACGCAGTTCGTTCTTAAAACCGTTAAAGAAAAACTCGCCCTTGATGCAGTAGCCGGGACCGCCCATACCTGTTCCGTCGGGGCATCCGCCTTGAATCATAAAGCCGGGAATAACCCTGTGGAAAATCAGACCGTCATAGTAATTGTGATTTGCCAAGTCGATGAAATTGTAAACGCTTTGGGGTGCGATTTCGGGGTACAGCTCGCCTTCAATCACACCACCGTTTTCCATGGTAATCTTAAAATTGGGATTCATATCAATATCTCTCCTTCATAGCACGGTCGATTTGACGCTTGGCATCGCGTTCGGCCGCAGATTGTCGTTTGTCGTATAGCTTTTTGCCCTTGCAGAGACCTATCTTTACCTTGACCAAACCGCCCTTTAGATATACAGATAGGGGAATGAGGGCGTAGCCGTCCTGCTTGACCTTGCCAAACAGGCGCATAATCTCGCGCTTGTGCATGAGCAACCGACGCGGTCTGCGTGGGTCGCGGTTGAAGATATTGCCGTGTTCATACGGGGAGATGTGCATCTGGTTGATAATCAGCTCGCCGTTTTTAATGCCACACCAAGCGTCCTTTAGATTCAGCGTACCTTGACGAATGGATTTGACCTCTGTACCGCACAATTCGATGCCGGCTTCCATTTCCTCCTCCACAAAATACTCGTGGTAGGCCTCTCGGTTTCTGGCGACTGTTTTTACGCCTTGCTTTTCCAGAATGAACACCTCCTTTGCTTAGGCTGAGAGACTGTTTCGGTTCAATTCCTCTCAGCCTAGGTATTATACCATAAATGTCAAGTCATTCAAACAGGAAATTTAACAGTTCTTTTGGGGAAGAAAAGGTGAAATTGCAGATTTTCTGCATTTCTTTGGATAATTCCGGAAATTCCAACTTGCCCCATCCGGCAAAGGCGATCTCCACGCCCAAAGGCTGCGCCATTTGCCACGCCAGCTTCATATCGTCAACAACCAATAAATCCTTGGCCTTGAGTCCGTAGCGCGCCATGATTTGCTCCAACGGATAGGGGTTGGGTTTGCGTTGATGCTCGGGATAATCCCAGCCGTAAATGCAGTCCGGCTGTGTGCCGAAATGCACATCGTAATCTCTGGTGATGTTTTGCACGCTGGAGTGAGAAACAACACAGATGAGTCCGCCTTCTTGCTTTTGACGGTGTATGACATCCCCAATGCCGGGGAAGGGCGCAGGAATGTGTGTTTTTATATATTCCATCCAACCGATATATTCGTCGTGAAGTTCCTGTTCGGTGAATTGGAACCGTATTCGACACATATCCGCAAAGCCGAAATTATGGCAATCGTGGACATAATTCTGAAAGCTGATGGACATTCCCGGGCGATATTGCGATAGGATGTGGCAGAAAAAAGGGTATCCGATGGTTTTTTCACTTTGTACAACCGTATCGTCGTGGTCCAGGACCAGACAGGGATATTTTAGCATAGCGTGCCCTCTGTTTCCGTTGTTTTCTGTCATTATATCAAACGGATAGGGAAGTGGCAACCGAAAATTTCCACTTACTAAAAAACAAAGACTGTATTTGTGGTTTCGGCTTACAGAAACGAAGCAGACGGCAAAGACGGACACGTACATCCTGATGCAGATCAGCTCTGGGGTTTCGGTTTTCAGCGCATCGAACATAGGCGCGCTACCGGGACCCCCTGGCTTCAAAGCTGGTCGTATTCAAGGTATAGACCTCAATATCCCGAATCGTGCTGTCGTCATCTACGATTCAAATTATAAATCATTCCTCATTTGTGTGTTGTCCTGTGATAGAAAATTCTACCCATTCCGCAATATTGGTGGCATGGTCGCCAATTCTCTCCAGATACTTTGTGATCATCAGCAGGTCAAGACAGTACTGACCATCCTCTTTGTTATCCGCAATCATATGGATCAGAGTTTCCTTGGTGCGGTCAAAGGCGTTGTCTACGATGTCATCCATAGAAAGCACCTTTTTGACCAGCGTCATATCCTGATTCACATAGGCATCGATAGCGGAACGAACCATCTGCTGTACGGTTTCTGCCATCAGCCGGATGTCCTCGCACTCCTGCCCGGTGCGTCCGTTCAAGAAAGGTACAATCTCGCCAATGTCCTCTGCTTGGTCGCCGATACGTTCCATATCGGTAATAATCTTCATGGCTGCGGAGATCTGCCGCAGATCCCGGGCAACCGGCTGTTGCTGAAGGAGCATTTTCAGGCAAATGGCTTCAATGTCCCGTTCCATCTGGTCGATCTCCCGGTCGTGGGCGGCAGCTTCGTGAGCAATCTCCAGATTGCCTTCCAACAGTGCTCTCACCGCTAGATCAATGGCCGTCTCGCAGGCGGAGCCCATTTCGATTAACTTTTTGTGCAGCGTATTCAGCTGTTCGTCAAACAAATTACGCATTATCCAAACCTCCCGGTGATGTAATCTTCCGTGCGCTTGTTACGGGGCATAGAGAAAATCTTCTCGGTTTCTCCAAATTCCATCAGCTCGCCAAGGAGGAAAAATGCAGTATTGTCCGAGATGCGGGCAGCCTGCTGCATATTATGGGTGACTATAATAATAGTATATTCCTTCTTGAGCTGCTGCATCAAGTCCTCAATTTTGGATGTAGAAATAGGGTCCAGCGCAGAGGTAGGCTCGTCCATCAGTAGCACCTTCGGCTTGACTGCCAAAGCGCGTGCAATACACAGCCGCTGCTGTTGACCGCCGGACAGACCCAAGGCAGATTTTTTCAACCGATTTTTGACTTCGTCCCAAATGGCAGCGCTTTGCAGCGCTTCCTCTACGATCTCGTCAAGCTGCACCTTGCTCTTGATGCCGTGGGTTCTGGGACCGTAGGCAATATTATCGTAAATATTCATAGGGAAAGGGTTGGGTTTCTGGAACACCATGCCGATCTCCTTGCGCAGGTTATTCACATCCACAGAAGGCGCAAAAATATCCTGTCCACCGTAGGCAACTGTTCCTTCAATCTTCACACCGGGCACCAGATCGTTCATACGGTTCAGGGTTTTCAGAAAGGTAGATTTGCCACAGCCGGAGGGACCGATCAGAGCAGTAATGCTATGCTCCGGAATCTCAATATTTACATTTTTCAGTGCCTGGAAATTGCTGTACCACAGGCACAAATCTTTTGCAGTAATGATACTCATACTTTATTCTTCCTCTCGAAGTATTTGCCGATCAATGTTGCACTCAGGTTGATCAGCAGGGTCAGGATCATCAAAATGGCGGCGATTGCGAAGGCAACCTCAAAATTACCTTCCTCGGTTGCGTACACATACAGGGCAACGGTAAGGGTTGCACCAGAGGAACTAAGTCCTTCGAAAAAGCCATTTAGTGCATGAGCAAAGCCGGCTGTGAACAGCAGTGCTGCAGACTCGCCCACAATTCTGCCTGCGGACAGGATGCATCCGGTAATCACACCATCCACGCAGCTGGGTAGAACCACGGTGCGAATGACACGCCATTTGCCTGCTCCCAAACCGAAAGCACCTTCCCGGTAGGAATGGGGTACGGTTTTCAGGCTCTCCTGGGTGGTACGCATAACTGTGGGCAGGTTCATAATGACCAAGGTAAGTGCACCTGCCAAGAGGCTTTTATCCAAGTCCATGAATTGGCAGAAGAACAGTGTGCCAAACAGACCGTAAATGATAGATGGGATACCTGACAAGGTTTCTGCCGCATATTCGATCATCCCCACTATCCGCTTATTGGTGGCGTATTCTGTCAGATAGACAGCAGCACCAACGCCCAGCGGCAGAACGAAAATCAAGGTGGCGATGATAATGTAGATCGTGTTGAGAATATCCGGCAGGATACCGACCCGCCCGGTCAGATAGCTGGGCTTGGAGGAGAGCAGCTCCCAAGTGATGTTGGGAAGACCTTTGATCAGTACATAACCCAAAAGGAACAGCGTCAGCGCTGCGGTAATGCCTGCGGCCAGCCACATAAGCATGCGCATCGACCAAACATACATATTTCGTTTATTCATGCTTTTCTCCTTTCAGGAAGAAATTCAGCACCGCATTGATCAGCATAATAAACAGGAACAGCACCAGTGCGATGGAGAACAGCGCCTCCCGGTACAGTCCGTCTGCATAGCCCATACCGCTGGATACGGCAGTGGTCAGAAAACGCACACTTTCAAACAGGCTCGGCATATTTGCCACATTGCCGGACACCATCATCACAGCCATGGCTTCACCTATGGCACGACCTACACCCAGCACCACCGCTGTGGCGATGCCGCTTTTTGCAGCAGGAACGCTGACACGGAACCAGGTCTCTTCCGGTGTCGCACCCAGCGCAAGAGATGCATCCTCATATTCTTTGGGGACTGCATCCAGAGCGGTGATGGAAACTTTGATGATGGAGGGTAGGATCATAATTGCCAGGACAATGATGGCAGCCATCAAGCTGGCACCGTCCGGAAGATTAAAAAGGTTTCGGATCCCGGGAACCAATACCATCATACCCACCAAACCGTAAACAACGGAAGGAATGCCGGCCAGTAAACTTGCTGCCGCAGACATGATCTCTTTCGCCTTGGGCGATGTTTTCTTGGATAGATATACTGCCGTCAGAAAACCGATGGGTACACCTAGTACCAATGCACCGGCCGTTCCGTAGATACTTGATAGAATAAAAGGCAGAATGCCAAATTGGGGACCTGCTCCGGTTGGGTCCCAAACCTTTCCAAAAAGGAAATTCCACAGACCGATTTCCATGATCGCCGGAATTCCGGAAACTACCAGATATACCGTAATCAGCAGCACACAGGCTACCGTCACCAATCCCAGAATCAGAAAAATGCCGTGAACAATGCGTTCAAAGAGTTTATTATTTTTCATTTATTTCACCATTTACGCACAACAAGTGGCGATTTTCACCGCCACATTGCCATTTAGTTTGCAGGAACCACACCGGCGGCACTGATGATCTCGTGAGCCTCAGCGGAGGTTGCATAGTCGAAGAAGGCCTGTGCAGTCTCGCTCAGCGCCACACCTTCCTTGGCGACCAGCACGAAGGGACGCTGCACCGCATAGCTGCCGTCCTTGATAGACTCCTCACTGGGTGCTACACCGTTTACAGAGATGGCCTTCACAGTGCCCTTGACAGAAGGCAGGGATACATAACCGATGGCATTGGGATTCTCAGCCACAGCGGTCAGCACTGCGCCGTTGGAGGTTAGCTCCTGGCGGTACTTGCAGGCATCCTCAGTGTCAGTGATGGATTCAAAGCCATCACGGGTACCGGAGGATTCTTCACGGCCAATCAGCACGATCTCACCATCGTTGCCGCCCAGATCACCCCAGTTGGTGATCTCACCGGTATAGATAGCGGCAATCTGCTCTACCGTCAGATCTTGGGCGGCATTTTGCGGATTTACGATGATTGCGATACCGTCGATGGCCAGGATGGTCTCCTTCAGGCCTTCCGCCTTTTCACTGTCCTTCAGGTAGCGGGAAGAAAGACCGATGTCGCAAGTGCCGTCCTTAACTGCTGCAATGCCGGTGCCGGAGCCGGTGGCATTGTAAGTAAAGTTTACACCGCTGTTATTCTCCATAAAGGCCTCACCCAAAGCGTTGATCACCTTGCTCATGGAAGTAGAACCATCGGTAGATACCTTCTTATCTTCCTTACCGCCGCAGGCTGTTAAGCAAGCTATCAGTATCAGAACCGAAAGTGTGATTGCAATTATTTTCTTCATAATTATCTCTCCTTTGTTTTGGATTACACCCATAGCATACCCAATTGGTGTAAAGTCCAAAACCAAACCGATGTAAAATAGTTGTAATGTTTTCTACTTCGATACGCAAAAAACTTAGTTTCCCATTCCCTTACAACTTTGCAAAAGAAGATAAAACGATCGGCAAATTTTGTTAATAGAAAGTTTATCTGTAAAATAATTCCCGATGCGTTGAAATAAAAAGAAGAAGAATTACATAGGTTTTGGTCTACTGTGGGTTGTGCAGAGATCAAGGCGCTGTAGGGAATCCCAACATTTAACCCATAAAAGTGCCGAAAACAAAGAAGAAATCCGGTCAGGACTAACTTCCTAACCGGATTTCACTGGCGGAGTGAGAGGGATTTGTTTGCATTTTCACCTAAGGTGAAAATTAAGGTTCTGCTTCGGCAAGCCTTCGCAGGCAACAATAATCCGCGTTGCATTTAATCTTTCAAATCCCTCTCACACAAATACCAAAGCCAAAATAAAGCACCACCCAAAATGGGTGGTGCCTTTGGCGGAGTGAGAGGGATTTGAACCCTCGCGCGCTGTTTAGACGCCTACTCCCTTAGCAGGGGTGCCCCTTCGGCCTCTTGGGTATCACTCCGAATCGATAAAATATTCCTTTATGCCAAGCCATTCTATCACGCGGCAGTAGGTTTGTCAAGCCTATTTGAAAAGAATCACGCTGTGTTTTCAAAGCAGATCTTGAGTGCTTATAGAATTATTTGTAATATGGTTGCAAAAATTGAAAATATTTGCTAGAATAATAAAATAATTGCAACAAAGGAGAATTCATTTGAAAAAATTTATATCTTTATTTTTGGTCTTTGCAATTACATTGTGCGTATTTGCAGGCTGTAGGCGTCAAAAACCGGACAGCACAGATAATTCGACTGTGAATTCCGGCGAGCAGACTTCCGAAAATCTCGATGAATCTGCAAATACATCGGACAACACAGAGGAATCCGCAACTTCGGAATCTACGGGTGAAACGCCAAATACAGAAGAATCTACCTCTTCAGAGTCCACAGGCGAAACGACTGACACAGGCAATAATGAATCGGACAAGCCGAGCGGGGATTCTGCCGATGCCAACGGATTGTTCCCCGGTTATCAATACGATACAACGCTGAACATTGAAGATAATGTGTTTATCGATGCGCTGGCTTATACTGGCTATAATATCGAGAAGCATCGCGCTGACGGATTGATGTGGCATTACATACTCTCTGCGGATAAACGGCATAGAGGCTGGCTGTCCAACATTACCTACGGTGGTGGCAGTACAGGTCTTGAAACGAAGGACGGCCTGCCTGACATTAAGGCTATGGAGTGGGGCGGTTTGGTGTGTGCTTCGTTTGCGTCTTATGTGTATTTCAATTACCTGCCCAATGTGGCCAAGATTGACACTTCCAGCCTTGCGATTCCCGAAAAGACTTGGTTGGCACCATATTTCCAAGAAGCCTGTGAAAAGTGGCTGGCAGACGGATTGACCTATAATATTGATTTTACCGCGGAAAATGTGCCGGATAAAATCGTCTTTAATCCTGCTGAAGAAATTCCTATGGGCTCAATCATTCTCTTCCGCGACATTTACGCGCCCGAGAGAAAATCTGCTGACCATGTTACCATTTACATAGGTGAGAAGAATGGTTACCATTGGGTGATTCAGACCGGCAATAAAAACGGGCCGGAGTTCTGCGCGGTGGAACGGTTTAAGTTTGGACCCGACCCCATGTGGCCTTTGGCAATATACGCAACACCGACCTGCATCTATAATGCAATCACCGCACCAGCTTAATAACAATGGGGTCAGACCTTGGTCTGACCCCAAAATTTTATGAAAGCTTACAGGAATGCCAACAAGAAGATAAATCCTGCGGCAATACCATAGGAAATGCTGTAACACAGAGCCATAAAAATGTTTTACTTTCTGTTGACAAATTTTGAAAAAGGTGTATACTGTTAGTAGCAATTAAATAAACCGGTGAAACCTTCGGATATGCAAAGTCGGAACCGAAGGCGGAGGACTCTCTGGAGAACACATTCAGTTGTGTGCCGAAGGTGCAAGGCTTAGGTCGAATCTCTCAGGCAAACGGACGGAGATGCTATAGGGAATTACTATGGTATGTGTTTGTGCAGGCAGTCTTCTAAGACTGCCTGTTTTTTACTTTAACAGAAAGAAGGATATGACTATGTTACCCAAAGTGTTAGATGCCATTGGTTTTATTAGCCAATACGACAATGAGGTTGCCGCTATGATGGGACGGGAAATGACCCGTCAGCAGGACGGCTTGGAGCTGATTGCTTCGGAGAACTTTGCATCTCCTGCGGTAATCGCGGCTATGGGCTCTGTGCTCACCAATAAATATGCCGAGGGTCTGCCCGGCAAACGGTACTATGGCGGCTGTCAGCACATTGATGAGCTGGAGAGCCTGTGCATACAAAGAGCCAAGGATTTGTTCGGTGCGGAGTTTGTCAATGTCCAGCCACACTCCGGCGCGCAGGCGAATATGGCGGTGCAATTGGCACTGTTAAATCCCGGTGATACCATTATGGGTATGAGCCTTGCCAATGGTGGTCATTTGACCCACGGCAGTCCTACCAATATGTCCGGCAAGTATTATAATGCCGTTTCCTACGATGTCAACCACGAAACAGGTCTTATTGACTATGACCAAATTCGCGATTTGGCGAAAAAGAATCAGCCGAAGCTGATAATTGCCGGAGCATCTGCTTATCCCAGAGCGATTGATTTCAAGCGCTTTGCCGATATTGCCCATGAGGTTGGCGCGGTACTGATGGTGGATATGGCGCATATCGCAGGCTTGGTTGCCGGCGGCGTACATCAAAACCCTGTACCCTATGCCGATATTGTTACCACCACGACCCATAAGACCTTGCGCGGCCCTCGTGGCGGCTTGATTATGGCAAAAGAGGAATATGCCAAGAAGCTCAATTCCGCTGTCTTTCCCGGCACACAGGGCGGTCCTTTGGAGCATGTGATTGCTGCGAAGGCAATCTGCCTGAAGGAAGCACAGAGTGATGCATTTAAGCAGTATGCACGCGATGTGGTGGACAATGCAAAGGTTATGGCTGCAGCTTTGTTGAAAGAGGGCTTTGATTTGGTTACCGGCGGTACGGATAACCACTTGATGCTGGCAGACCTGCGCCCGATGCACATAACGGGTATCGAACTGCAAAATCGTTGTGATGCTAACCATATAACCTTGAATAAAAATGCCATTCCGGGCGACCCGGAGAAGCCGTCTGTTACCAGCGGCGTGCGTATTGGTACAGCAGCGCTAACCACGCGTGGCTTGGGGAAAGCAGAGATGGAGCAGATTGCGCATTGTATCGCATTGACTGCGCGTGATTTTGAAGGCACAACCAAAGAAGTTCACGAAATTGTTGCGAATATTTGCGAAAAATTCCCTTTATACAAGTAAGAAAAAAGGAGCAACTGTTGCGTTGCTCCTTTTTGTATATGAAATCTGCGGAGATTCGTTCGCAATAGTTCGAATCTCCCCAGGTGAATACCGTACCAATAAGAACGCCACCCCAACGGGGGTGGCTTTGTCGGATATCCCCTTGTAATTATGAAACCTGCGGAGATTCGTTCGTGAAGGTTGCCCTCGGCTTAAGTCTCGGGCGCAACAGTCCACCGGACTGTTGCATATATATGGTTCGAATCTCCTCAGGTGAATGCCATGCCAATAAGAAAGCCACCCCAACGGGGGTGGCTTTCTTATTGG
>JAZNGK010000145.1:0-20333 GCA_045576395.1 Faecousia sp.
TCCCGCAGAAAGTGAGAATAAAAAACGGGCGCAAAGCACCCGTTTATTCAATGTGAATGTGATTGCTGATATGTTCCTCGCAGTAACAATGGTAGCCTTGACAACGCGAGCAATACCGAAATTCCAATTCGGGATTGGTTGCATCTGTGCGACCGCAAACCGTACACCGATGATTGTAGGGGGCAGCGCTTTTCTGGGGAACGCTTCCGTAGGGCGGAATATCCGGCTCAAAATATATCGTACCGGTTTTTCTGGCCGTCTTTTGTTTGGCTTTTCTCTGAAACGATAGGGGAAGAATGTTGGAAAGGTCGCCACCGGAAAAGAGCAGAAAGTTAGCCACGCCCACCAAGGGGAACAGATTGTGCGGAAACAGATTGATGGGATAGGTCATATTGAAAATCTCAGCGAAAAGAATAATGAGATAGACAAGGCACATAAACCTTGCTTTCACAGGAATGATAAACAGAACAATAAACTGTGCGTTGGGATTGGTAACGGCAAAGGTCAGCAATAGGCTCAAATGCAGGAAAAACGCCATTTGCGAGTAGATGAGTACGAAAATTTCTGTCGTAAAGACCTCGTTTTGGATAATGACAGCTTCCGTCGGACAGAAAATCATAGCAAATACATCCATTAGAAGCACACCGCTGAAATAGTACAGATTGAATCGGAATGTACCCATAGATTGCTCCACGGCTCTGCCGAGTCCGTAGAAGAAATATAAGAAAATCAGCCCCAAAAATCCGCCGGAATTTTCCGTAAAAACAAAGGTAAACAGGCGCCAAACCTGCCCTTTCAAAATCAGCGCTTTGTCAAAGCATAAGAGGCGGTATAGAAAATTTCCACCGTTAAACATGCTCATTATGCTGACAATTGCGCTGCCCAAAACGACATACAGCATCAAATTGGGAATACCCTTGTTGCGATTTTGGAGGCAAAAGCGGTTAAATTGCTTGCGAAGATTTTTCAATCCAATCAACTCCTTGTGAAATTGCTATCATCATAACATTTTTTCCAGAAAATGTCTATAAAGGAATTATGAACAATTTCGTTTGAAAAAATTCGAAAAAACTATTGACTTTCGCGTGTTTTGTTGTAGAATAATGAAGAACTGCATACAAACCTTATCAAGAGTGGTGGAGGGAACGGCCCGATGAAACCCGGCAACCTGCGAAGGCGTGGTGCCAAATCCGGCGGTAACGAAAGATGAGGATTCGATATACGCACGCATCGAATCTTCGGTGTGTGCATTTTTATTGCCAGAAAGGATATCGATATGGAAAAAAGACTGTTTACTTCTGAGTGTGTAACCTGCGGTCATCCCGATAAGGTGGCGGATGCCATCTCCGATGCGATTTTGGACGCTTGCTTGGCGCAGGATGCCAATTCGCGTGTTGCCTGTGAAACGACCGTTACAACCAATTTCTGCTTAATTTGCGGTGAGATTACCACAACAGCCGTTGTGGATTATGCGTCAATCGCCAGAGAGGTGATTCGTTCCATCGGTTATACGAATCCTGCTGACGGCTTCGATGCCGATACGGTGGAGATTCTCTGCAAGGTCCATACCCAATCTGCCGATATTGCGTTGGGCACCAACGATGCTGTGGGCGGTGCAGGCGACCAAGGTATGATGTTTGGGGGTGCCTGCACACAGACTCCTGAATTGATGCCTCTGCCTGTGGCGCTGTCGAGAGCCTTGGCAAATCGCCTAACGCAATGCGTAGAGAGTAATGACCTGCTCCGTCCCGACGGTAAAACGCAGGTGTCTGTGGAGTTTGACGGGCAGGGGAATGTG
This sequence comes from Faecousia sp., assembly GCA_045576395.1. GTDB lineage: Bacteria > Bacillota > Clostridia > Oscillospirales > Oscillospiraceae > Faecousia. The sequence continues at coordinate 1,799 of JAZNGK010000145.1, forward strand.
GTTGGTGTGGATACCGTTGTGGTGTCGATTATGCACAGCGCGGATTTTGAAATTGGCGAGTTGCGCCGTTATATTCGCGAGGGCGTGATTGCGCCTGTGCTTTCCCAATACGGCTTTGATGTGAATGCCGTTCCGAATATCCATATTAACCCCACCGGCAATTTTGTTATCGGAGGTCCCAACGGGGACACCGGCTTGACCGGCAGAAAGATTATCGTAGATACCTATGGCGGTTATTTCTCCCATGGTGGCGGTGCGTTCTCCGGCAAGGACCCCACCAAGGTGGACAGAAGCGGTGCATATATGGCGCGGTATATGGCGAAGAATTTGGTGGCGGCAGGTCTTGCCGAGCAGGTTGAGGTGCAGCTTGCTTATGCCATCGGTGTTGCCGAGCCGGTATCCGTTCGTGTCAACAGCTATGGCACAGGTAAGATTTCCGACGAGGAAATGACGGCGCGCCTGCGCAAGTGCTGTGATTTAACGCCCGGTGGCATTATCCGTAAATTACAGCTTCGTCGGCCTATTTACAGTCAAACGGCACGAAACGGCCATTTTGGCGTGGACAACCTCCCTTGGGAGCAGACTGATTTGGCAGAGCAGCTGAACGCACAATGATGTGGAAATACAATACGGGTCGATGATATATCGACCCGTATATTTGTTTGGTTGACCAAAGTTAACTAAATTAAACAGGATATCCCGGATGGGATATCCTGTTTAATGGCACAATGGTTCTTATAGGACTTTGGCAAAAAGCTTTGAAAAACAACGGTTTTTGCAGTCAATAAACATTAGATTCCTTGCTTATAAGGTACATCGTACCTCAAAATCCACATACCTAAGTAAAAATTTTTATTATAATTATCCGCGAGGCGGATACCACAACTTCTTCACTATTCACTATTACTTATTACTTCCAAAAAACCTGAATGCGTTTTTAGTGAAGAGTGAATAGTGAAGAGGAAAAAAGTAAAAATCCTGAACGCTTTCGCATTCAGGATTTTTGGTACGCCGGAAGGGACTCGAACCCCCGACCTACTGGTTCGTAGCCAGTCACTCTATCCAACTGAGCTACCGGCGCATACCGCACTTTCACAAGCGCTTGCATATAATACCATATTAAATTTGAAAATGCAAGTCCTTTTTTTAAGAAAAACCATTTATTTTTCCATAAATCAATATCTTGACACCAATTTACCCTTTGTTGTAAAATGAACGGGAAAATGGAAGGGAGGGGTGCCCTTGTGAATCAAACAACGCCGATTGCTAATTTGCCGGAAGCGTTACTCCCGTGGTACGCGGCCAATCACCGCAAATTGCCGTGGCGAACAGACACAGACCCTTACCATATTTGGGTGTCGGAGATTATGCTGCAACAAACGCGCGTGGAAGCTGTCAAGGGATATTATGCCCGTTTTTTACAGGCGCTCCCCACCGTTTCCGATTTGGCTATCTGTGATGATGACTTACTTCATAAACTATGGGAGGGTTTGGGCTATTACAGCCGTGTACGAAACCTAAAGAAAGCCGCCAAGCAAATCATGACCGTGCATAACGGTGTATTTCCCAGGGAATATGCGCAGGTTTTGGCGTTACCCGGAATCGGGGCATATACAGCCGGTGCAATTTGTGCAATTGCCTTTCAACAACCGACACCTGCGGTGGACGGAAATGTTCTTCGCGTGATTTCTCGCATTACCGATGACCCGACACCGATTGACCGGCCTGCCTATAAAAAAGCGGTAACCGAACAGCTCGCCCAAATATATCCGACAAATGCAGGAGATTTTACGCAAGCGCTTATGGAGCTTGGCGCGACTGTTTGCGGCCCAAATCGACAGCCGGATTGCGAAAATTGCCCCTGCAAGGCTTTTTGCTTGGGATTTCAGCGGAAAACCGCGGAAAAGCTTCCTGTAAAGCTTCCTAAAAAACAGCGAAGAACCGAGGCTTATACAGTTTTCGTTCTAAGCTGTAACGGCAGGTTTGCAGTTGAAAAGCGACCCAATCAAGGGCTTTTGGCAGACCTTTGGCAATTTCCGAATGTTGCCGACAAGCTGGATATGCAGGGTGCGTTAAATCGGGTGGAGGGCTTTGGCTTAAAAACAAAGGAAATATTACGCAAAGTGGAGCGAAAGCATGTATTTACCCATATAGAATGGGATATGTGTGGCGCGTATGTGGAGGTCGCAGAATGCGCAGGCGGCTTCATTTGGCTGACTGCAGAGGAAATCAACACCCAAGTGGCACTGCCGACCGCCTTCCGCCTTTTTTGGGAGGAAAATTTCCGATAGTTTTTTTGTAAAAACACAAAAATAGTATTTGACAAATGGCATAATTACCTATATAATACATAAGCACGACTGTTAGGAGGGGGATACTATGCGTCTGGAACTGTCTTCCATTATTGACCGTCCCGGTGAAAGCCTAGCCTATTCTACCAGCGTGGATTTACGCGACCTCGTATATGGTACAAGCCAACCTGTCAGCGAACCGGTGCAGGTAAGCGGTACGGTGCGCAACACCGCCGGTGTTTTGGTGATGAAGGGGTTAATTACCACTTGTATTCACGGAACTTGCGACCGCTGTGCTTCGGATTTTGACCGAAAAGTGGAAATCCCCATTGATGCGGTGCTGGTAACGGAGCTTGCCAACGAGGAAAACGAAGATGAATGGGTATTTCCCCTGGAGGCAGATACCGCGGATTTGGACGATATTGTTCGGACGATTTTTGTCTTGAATATGGATTCCAAGCTGCTGTGTAAGGACGATTGCAAAGGCTTGTGTTGCAGATGCGGCAAGAATTTGAACGACGGTCCTTGTACCTGCCAAAAAGAGTTAGACCCCCGTTTTGCTGCTTTACGGCAGCTTCTCGATAAGTAATCAATAAAGAATGCTGTAAAAAGCAGTTTAACCAAGGAGGTGTCATCCATGGCTGTCCCTAAGTGTAAAGTGTCCAGCGCCCGTCGCGATAAGCGCCGTGGTTCCAACTGGAAGCTGTCCGCCCCTAGCGTGGCTGTTTGCCCCAAGTGCGGCGAGCCTACCCAGCCTCATAGAGCATGCAAGGCTTGCGGTACCTACAATGGCCGTCAGGTCCTGGCCGCCAAGGCTGACTAAGGCTGGAAAAAAAGCGTAAGCTAAGCGGAAGGTAAAAAGCCTTCCGCTTTTTCCATTATTTTGATAATTGCCGTATATTTACAAAAAATGCTAAATTTATTCATAAATGTATGTCATAATAGATATGTGAGAGGAGTGATTCCCCTATGGCAAAGCCTCTGGTAGCGATTGTTGGGCGACCCAATGTGGGTAAGTCTATGCTGTTTAATAAGCTCACCGGCCGCAGAACTTCCATCGTGGAGGATACCCCCGGTGTTACGCGGGACCGAATTTACGGGGATTGTGAGTGGTGTGGCAGAAGCTTTTCTCTGGTGGATACCGGTGGTATTGAGCCGGGTACCGAGAACGATATGTTGAAATTTATGCGTCGGCAGGCGGAAATCGGCATTGAGCTGGCGGATTGCATTGTTATGGTGGTAGATGTCCATTCCGGCATAACCGCCGCAGACCAGGATGTGGCAACGATGCTCCGTAAGTCCCGTAAGCCTGTGGCGTTGGCGGTCAATAAGTGCGATTCTATCGGCCTCGTAAATCCCGATGTGTATGAGTTTTATGGCTTGGGCATCGGTGATTTGTTTGAGGTGTCTGCCATTCACGGTCATGGCACCGGTGATTTGCTGGATTGGTGTTTGGAGCAGTTCCCCGAGGAAACGGAGGAGGAAACGGATACCGACATCGTCCATGTTGCCATTGTCGGTAAGCCGAATGTGGGCAAGAGTAGCCTGCTAAACCGCATTTTGGGCGAGGAACGGGTAATCGTGTCCAACATAGCCGGTACGACCCGTGATGCCATCGACTCGGAATTTGAAAATGAAACCGGAAAGTACTGCTTCATCGACACCGCCGGTATGCGTCGCAAGAGCAAAGTGGACGATGTAATTGAAAAGTACTCCAATATGCGTACGGTTGCGGCTATCGAACGGGCAGATGTGTGCTTGATACTCATTGATGCCAACGACGGTGTTACCGAGCAGGACACCAAAATCGCAGGCTTGGTCCACGAAGCCGGCAAAGCGGCTATCATCGTGGTGAACAAATGGGATGCGGTTGCCGATAAGGAAACGAACACCATGCGCGACAAAGAGCTTGCAGTTCGTGATGGCTTGAGCTACATGACCTATGCACCCGTTGTATTCTTGTCTGCGCTCACCGGTTCTCGCGTGGATAAGCTGTTTCAGGTGATTCAGGATGTCCACAAGCAGAATACGAGCCGAATTACCACCGGCGCGTTGAATTCTATTTTGGCGGAGGCGACCTCTCGCGTGCAACCGCCCTCGGATAAGGGTCGCAGACTGAAGATTTATTATATGACCCAAGCAGGCACCAAGCCGCCCCATTTTGTGATTTTCTGTAACGATGCAAGGCTGTTCCATTTTTCTTATCAGCGGTATTTGGAAAATCAAATTCGTGAGGTGTTTGGCTTGCAGGGAACACCTGTGCGGATCACCATTCGTCAAAAGGGCGATAAGGAGGAGTAATCATGTGGCTTTCTGTGTTACTGACTGTGCTGGCAGGCTACCTGCTGGGCAATCTCAATGGCGCGGTATGTATATCCCGTCTGCTGGGCAAACAGGATGTGCGTGAGCAGGGCAGCGGAAATGCAGGTCTGACCAACTTTCTGCGTATGTACGGCCCGACCAAAGCACTTTTGGTCGTTGGCATTGATGCGTTGAAGGCGGTGGCTGCGTGTCTGCTGGGCAAGCTTTTGTTAGCGCCCTACGGTTATGCTCAAGAGGGTCTGATGATAGGCGGTCTTGCGGTGAGCCTTGGCCATGATTTTCCGGCCTTGTTGGGATTTCATGGGGGTAAGGGCGTTTTGTCCGGTGTAACGGTGGCTTTGCTTGCCGATTGGCGTTGCGGTCTGTTGGCGCTTGTTGTATTTGCCGCTTGCTTATGGCTGACCCGTTATGTTTCCCTTAGCTCTATTTTGGGCGCATTGTCCTTTGCAGTTGCCTTTGCGATACTGTATTGGCAAAAGCCCTTTGTGGTGGCAGTCGGTATCATTTTAGGCCTTCTTATTGTGTTTATGCACAGAAGCAATATTGCCCGTCTGCTAAGTGGAACGGAAAAGAAAGCTACCTTCAGTAAATTTCGCAAAAATAAATCCGTATAACCCATCAGGTGCAGGTGAAACTGCCTGCGCCTGTTTTTCGTTGAAAGGAAACGCGTATGCTGCAATTAAAAAATGTTGTGAAGAACTACTTTGCCGGCAATAATACTGTCCGTGCGTTGCGAGGTGTTACTTTACAATTCCGTCCGAATGAATTCGTGTCTATTTTAGGTCCTTCCGGCTGTGGTAAGACTACGATGCTCAACATCATCGGCGGTCTTGATAAGTACACAAGCGGTGATTTGTTGATTGACGGATACACCACACGGCAATATAAAGACAGAGATTGGGATGCCTATCGGAATCATTCCATCGGCTTTGTGTTTCAAAGCAACAATTTGATTCCCCACCAAAGCGTTTTGCAGAATGTGGAGCTGGCACTCACACTATCCGGCGTGTCCAAGCGGGAAAGACGCCAGCGCGCAAAAATGGCGTTGGCGCGTGTGGGGTTGAGCGACCAACTGCGAAAGCGTCCCAATCAGCTCTCGGGCGGGCAGATGCAACGGGTGGCGATTGCGCGTGCGTTGGTCAACAATCCGGAGATTATTTTGGCAGATGAGCCGACCGGTGCGTTGGATACGGAAACAAGTGTGCAGGTTATGGAAATTCTGCAAGAAATTGCCAATGACCGCTTGGTGATTATGGTTACGCACAATCCGGAATTGGCAAAGACCTACTCAACCCGTATCATTCGTATGCTCGACGGTGAGATTATCAGCGATTCCGCGCCCTTAAATGAGGCGGAATGTGTGCAGATACGCGAGGAAGAACAGCGCGCCATTTTTGGAAAAAAACAGCGCGTTCGTAAGCCGTCTATGTCTTGGGCGACCTCGTTTGGCCTGTCCTTAAAAAATCTGTTCACCAAGAAAGGCCGTACCTTACTGACAGCCTTTGCAGGTTCTATCGGTATCATTGGCATCGCGCTTATTTTTGCGGTGTCCAACGGTATGACCGCTTATATCAATATGGTGCAGGAGGATACCCTATCCTCTTATCCGTTGACCATTGAAGCCACGACTGTGGATATTACCACCCTGATGCAGATTTTTATGGGAATTGCGTCTGATACGGGAAAAACCCACGATAAGGATGCGGTGTACTCTCAATCGGTTATGTTCGATATGATTAATGCCTTGAATAATATGGAGTCTAAGGAGAATGACCTGCGTGTGTTCAAGGAATATCTGCAACAGGAGATGCAAAAGACAGGCGGAAAGTTGTCTGAAGCACTGACGGGTATTCAGTACACCTATGATATGGATTTGCTGGTCTATACCCAGGACCCCACAGGGAAAATCATCTATTCCGATACGCAAGAACTCCTGCAAAAGGCGATATTGGAGAATATGGGTATGGATATGTCTGCGATGATTGATATGCGCGAGAATATGGCAGCCAATTTTGGCGGTAGCAGTATGCCCGGTATGGAAGTGAAGCTATGGTGCGAAATGCTCTCCGGCAAGGACGGCAAACCTATCAATCCGGTGTTGGAAAGCCAATACGATGTGATTTACGGCAGTTGGCCCAATCGTTACGATGAAATCGTGCTGGTTGTGGATGAGAATAATGAGCTTGACGATATGACACTGTATGCCTTGGGTCTTGAAACTGAGGAAGAGATTGACAAGGTTTTCCAAGCGGTGCAGGACGGGCAGGAAATTGGTATTAATCAAAAAGTTTTTTCCTATGAAGAAATTTGCGATATGGATTTTCGCGTGATTCTCAGCGCGGACTGTTATAGCTTGGATGCGCAGTCGGGGCTGTATGTGGATTTACGGGAAACAGATGCCGGATTGCGATATTTGTACGATAACGCATTGCGGCTGAAGGTCAGCGGCATCATTCGTCCCAATGAGGATGCCTCTGCCACGATGCTCACAGGCGCAATCGGCTATACCAAAATGCTTACCGAATACGTGGCGGAAAAGGGCATGGAATCGGCTGCATTACAGGCGCAAAAAGCGCAGACCGGCAAGGATGTGTTTACGGGACTGCCATTCCGGGATAATGAAAAGCTCACCGATGCGGATAAGGAAACCGCATTCCGCGCATATATAGAAGGTCTAAGCGCCGAGGAACAGGCAAAGGCGTATGTGAAGATTTTGGGAATCCCGTCGGAAGGACAATTGGATGCCGGTGTGGAGCAGGTTATGACGGGCATGGACAGAGCCAAAATGGAACAGGCGATGATAGGCGCTTTGAGCCAGCAAGCCGGTATGAATGTCAAGGAAATAGAGGGTTATATTACCGCTATGACCGACGCGGATTTGGAATCGCTGTTCCGTCAAATGGTACAGCAGCAGGTGAAACAGCAGTTTGCCCAGCGTGTGCAACAGCAGACGGCAACGATGACCACCGAGCAGTTGGTGGGCGCGTTGCAAATGGCGTTGCCTGCCTATACAACCGAACAATGTGCGACTTATTATGAGGAAACCTTGGAGTTTTCCAAATCTACTTACGAGGAAAATCTGCGCACTTTGAGCGATGTGGATTTAGAAGATCCCGCAACGGTGAATCTCTTTGTTTCCAGCTTTGAAAATAAGGACATTGTGGAGGAAGTGATTGCCGATTATAATGCCAATGTAGAGGAATTGCAGCAGATTCACTATACCGATTATGTGGGCATTATGATGTCTTCCATCACGACAATTATCAATGCAATTACCTATGTGCTGATTTCCTTTGTGGCAATTTCTTTGGTGGTATCTTCGATTATGATTGGCGTGATAACCTTGATTTCAGTACAGGAGAGAACCAAGGAAATCGGTATTTTACGGGCAATCGGCGCTTCAAAACGGAATGTTTCGGGTATGTTTAATGCGGAAACGATGCTTATCGGCTTTGCTTCGGGTCTGCTGGGTGTGGGGGTTACCTATTTGCTGTGTATTCCCATTAACAGCATCATTCAAAGCTTGACGGGTATTGCCAATTTAGAGGCGAGCCTGCCGTCGGAGGTGGCAGCTGTGCTGGTGGTTATCAGCGTATTGCTGACACTCATTTCCGGCATTATTCCCTCTAGGAGTGCCGCGAAGAAGGACCCTGTGGTTGCGTTGCGAACAGAATAATCATTTGGCGTGTTGCAAGGTTTGCAACACGCCAAACTTATACCTCGATTTCTGCATGGTCGGATAGCTCTTGATAGAGCCCCACGACTCCGGAAACACCCAAGCCATAGGCTTCCTCAGCCAAGTCTGCCAAATCCGCCCTTGTCCGTTGCAGAGTGTAGATAATCTGCTTGGGAAAGACCTCTACTTTGTAATGACAGTGGCACGCTTTGTTTACCAAAGGTAGCGCCTGCGTATTGGGCAAATTGCAAATCTTGCAACCTTCTTCCGTAACGGTAAATTGGGTCTGTTCCCGGGCGATTTCCAAAAAGACCCCCTGTGCTTGCCATGGGGCGAGATATTTTTTCAGGGACTTGTTTACAGGAGGCGGTGCCAAAAACACAGGACAGCGCAGGTTCCTTGCATATGGCTCGGTAACGGCAACGGGGCAGGGAAGTGCCTGCACGATACGCGATGCCATATCTGCTGTTTCTGTGTTGTAGGTACCTTGAAAGTCCAACAGCACCCCACTTGGGGAAAATTGCGCGCATAATTGCTTTAATTGGTCGCAAATCAGCTCCGAACGGTGATTGTCGATGGGCATACTGTCGTCCAATAGCAAAAGGCTGTTTTTTGGCAGGGTTTGCGGTACATTGGAAAGACCTGCGCTGTATGGGGAGAAGTGTAATGCCATGTAGGCTGTCTTGTTTGGGCAGAATTCTTTCATTTCCCGGTTTGTCTGTGCAAGAAACACATTAGAAAACATGGACAAAACCCTCCTGCTGTGATATACTATTATGTATGAAAGTAGGTGCGTAAATATGCGTTTTTCACTGCTTCCTGATTTGATAGCAGACAGCGTTACGGATTTGACCCCCCAACTGTTGCAACAGATGGACATTCAGCTACTAATGCTGGATTTTGACAATACCATCGTACCCTATACCACCAACCGGCCCACAGAGCAAATGCACGCGTGGCTCAGGGAAATGGTTGCATCTTCCGTGCAACTGTGTGTGGTGTCCAATAGCCATAAGGATAGAGTGCAGGTCTTTTGCAAAACCTATGGGTTGGATTGCATCACCCACGCAAGAAAACCCTTTTCCAAAGGGATAAAAGCCTGCCTTGCCAAGTATAACCTGCCGAAAGAGCATTGCGCCTTGGCAGGCGACCAAATCTTTACGGATGTGCTGGGCGCAAACGGTGTGGGGATACAATCGATTTTGGTGAAAGCCATCGATAACCACAACTTTTGGCTGAAAGCGCGAAATGTGCTGGAAAAGCCATGGATTTTTATTGCACGCAAAAGGAGAATCACTTGTGAATAATTTGGATAAATACCTGTCTCTGCTGGGAGAGCAGGTAGACGGACTGCTCCTAACCAGCCGTTACAGCCGTCATTATGGCGCGGAATTTGATATTGCCGAGGGTGTTGCCTTGGTTACAAAAAAGGGTTGCCGTTATTATACCGACAGTCGGTATATTGAATCTGCGCAAAAGGGAATTCGCGGTTTTGAGGTGCTGATGGTCGATAGAGCGCATCCGTATAGCGAGCAGCTCAATGCCGCAATTGCCGCATTTGGCGTTACGACCCTGGGCTACGAGGAAGCCTATTTAACGGTGGCGGAACTGCAAACCTATGAGAAGAAGCTAAACGCCAAGCTCATTCCCATGCACGATAAAATCAGCGGTTTTCGTGCCGTCAAAGAGCCTTGGGAATTGGCGCATATGCGCAACGCACAGGCAATTGCGGATAAGGCGTTTTCTGAAATTTGTACCCGTATCCAAGTCGGTATGACCGAAAAGGAATTGCAGGCAGAGCTTATCTATTGCCTGTATAAAAACGGTGGCGATGGTCTGTCCTTTGACCCAATTGTGGTGTCCGGTCCCAATACCAGCCTACCGCATGGCGTTGCGACCGATCGGGTAATCTCTGCCGGTGATTTTATCACCATGGACTTCGGCGTGCTGTATAACGGCTACTGCTCGGATATGACCCGTACGGTGGCGGTTGGTTATGCTACGGAAGAGATGCAAACGGTCTACAACACCGTTCTAAACGCCCAGCTTGCCGGTATTGATGCGACCCGTGCCGGTGTAAAGGGCAAGGACATTGATGCAGCTGCCCGTAAGGTGATTGAAGATGCCGGATACGGGGATTACTTCGGTCATGGCTATGGGCATAGCCTGGGCTTGGAGGTTCATGAAGCGCCCAATTGCAGTCCGAGTAGTGAAACGGTTATGGAGGCAGGCGTGGTTTCTTCTGCCGAGCCGGGTATCTATCTGCCGGGAAAATTCGGTGTCAGAATTGAAGATGTGGTGATTTTGACGGCCGACGGCTGTGAAAATATCACCAAAAGCCCAAAAAATTTGATAATTGTGTAAAAATATTGGCTTTTCCCCTTGCAAAACAAGCGATTTTCGATTAAAATATATCAGCTAACATATTAAAATAGCCCCAACGGGGCATACACTTAGGAGGATATACAAATGATTTCTGCAGGTGATATTAGAAATGGCGTAACCTTTGAGCTTGATGGCAAGGTTATGCAGGTTATCGAGTTCCAGCATGTTAAGCCCGGTAAGGGTGCCGCTTTCGTTCGCGTCAAGATGAGAAATGTCATCACAGGTGGCGTAACCGAAACCAGCTTGAACCCTTCCGCCAAGTTCCCCACTGCCTTTGTTGAGCGCAAGAAGATGGAATATTCCTACAACGACGGCAATCTGTACTACTTCATGGACGGCGAAACCTATGAGCTGGTTCCCATCGACAAGTCTGCATTGGACGATTCCTTCAGCTTCGTCAAGGAGAACGATGTTTGCACCATTATGAGCTATAAGGGCAATGTTTTCGGTGTGGAAGTTCCCAACTTTGCTGATTTGATTGTTACAGCTACCGAGCCCGGTTTTGCCGGCAATACTGCTACCAATACCCTAAAGCCCGCTACTTTGGAGACCGGCGCGCAGGTAAAGGTGCCCCTGTTTATCAACGAGGGCGATAAGATTCAGATTGACACCCGTACCGGTGAATATTTGGGTCGTTCCAAGGCTTAATTCTTACCAATAAGGAGAATTGCTATGACAATTTCTGAAAAGTCTGCCTATCTAAAGGGTCTGATGGATGGTCTGAATCTGGACACAGAAAAGGCTGAGGGCAAGCTGATTTCCGCAATCGTTGAGCTGCTGGGCGATGTAACCAAGAAGCTGACCGATGTAGAGGAAACCACAATCGCCATTTCCGACGAGCTGGACGAAATTGAGGACGATTTGGACGCAATCGAGGACTATATTCTCGACGACGAGGATGAGGACTACGACGATTACGACGATGATGACTTCGACGACGATTATGACGATGACGATTTTGACGACGAAGGCTTCGACTATGGCGACGAGGACACAACTATTTACGAAGTAAAGTGTGTCTGCGGCAATGTGATTGCCTTTGACGAGGACACCTTGGAAGAGGGCAGCATTATCTGCGATAACTGTGGCGAAACCCTCGAGTTCACCTTCGACGACGAGGACGAAGACGAGGAATAATCCCAAACATACTGACCCTGCCTAAGCAGGAAAAACGTCTGCCCGAAGGCAGATGCCTGGAAATCGAATAATCCGAATAGGGAAGCCCCGGCTGAGCCGGGGCTTCTAATCATTTTAGGGTCAAGCCATCGTGGAACGCCTGACCGACTTTTTCGCCCAGGACCAGATAGCTGTGATGGATTGGGTCGAAGGTGATGGGCTGAAGCTTGGCAACATCCACCTTGCCGTTGGCATCCAGATACGCCTCGTCAACGCAGACATTGATGACCTTGCCAACTAAATGGCAGGATTCAGGATCATAGGAGATCACCTCACACTCTAATGCCATGGGCAGCTCGTCGATCAGCGGCGCATCCACGAACTCAGACTTTGTGGCGTGAAAGCCTGCCTTAGCGAACTTATCCGGCTCTTTATTGCCGGAAACGATGCCCACATAATCGCAGGCATTTACATATTGCGCTGTGCCCATAGACACGGTGAAAGCCTTGCGAGCCAACACGTTCTTGGCGGTTTTATGCTCTGCATCCACACAGATCGTCAGCTGCGCTTCTTCCGTAACACCACCCCAGGCCGCATTCATGGCATTGGGCGTGCCGTCTTCGTTGTAAGTGCCGATAATGTACACCGGCATAGGATAACACATTTCTTTTGCACCAAAATTCTTGCGCATAGAATTACCTCCATTTCTATATCCATTATAATACAAAGGGCATAGCCGTTGCAAGTGGATCTTTTGCATGCTATAATAAAAAAAGAAAGCTTGCGGGGAGGGGTGGCGCATGAAGAAGTCAGCATCGAATTATGATCTTCAGGTCGATATTGCCAAGCGGATATTTCTTCAGTACGATCAGGAACTGCTGATCCGGAAATTCCGGCTGGAAGCGGATGCGGATTGGATTTGCCTGACCTATCTGAATGCGTCCTGCCGTATCAGCAGAACAACCGGTGGGGTGGAGGAATACATCGAAAACGCATGGCAGGGGTGCCGCTCCTTCAGTAGCGTGATGTCCATCTACGATTTGCTGTGTTATCATCAGGGGGAGATTGCTCCAACATTGGCAGGTCAATGGTGTGCAGTAGGTACGTTTGTGGTTACCGGTGTTACCGAAACTGATACTTTCACAAAGAAGTATGCCGCGTTGTTTGACGGACACACAGAAGAACTGAAGGCTGCCTGTGAAAGTTTAGGTGGCGCTCTGCTAGAGCGTATGGCGGGCGCGGATGTAACCTGCCTAATCCCGGTAACATCCTTCTTTCCGGTACTCTTGCAATTCTGGGAAGGGGATGGAGAATTCCCACCCAAGCTGATGCTCCTGTGGGACCGGAATACAGACAAATTCCTGCATTTTGAGACCACCTTTTACTTGCAGGGCGATCTATTGGAACGGCTGAAAAGTCGCATGGAGGAAATGATATGAAGAAGGTTAAAATCACAGCAATCCGACGGACCTGTTATCCCGACCTGATGGAGCAGTATGAAAACCCCATCGAGCATGCCTGTGATGTGGAGATCGGAATGACCTGGATATCCGTCGACGGTCAGAAGCCAGAGGGTTTTTGCAATGCCGCTTGGGATTGTATATCCGCTTTTGTGAAGACCTTGGCCGAGGGCGGTGGGAATTTCTATGACGGCTGGATGAAGAATCCGTATTCTGCCATGCTCAGTTGTAACGATGGATTTCGGCCTGTGAGTTATTATATTGAAGCATTAGACGAGGGGGCGAGCATATGACACTAAATGAAATGATCTACCATCGCAAATCCTGCCGCAGCTTTACGAATGTACCTGTAGACGCGGCAATGATTGAAACCATCAAGGCTTTCCAAATGAAGCCTCTGCACCCGGAAATCAAAGTCCATTGGGATATCGTTCCGCGAAATCAGGTCAAGTGCATCTGCCCTTGGACCACACCGCAGCTGATTACCATTTATTCTGAGGAAACCGATGGCTGGCTGGAAAATGTTGGCTTTCTGTTCCAGCAGATTGATTTGTATTTGCAGACCCTTGGTCTTGGTGTTTGCTGGCTGGGTATGGGAAGGATGAATCCTAAGACAACTACGGTCGTAGAGGGAATGAAGTTTGTCATCATGCTGGCCTTCGGTCATCCCAAGGGCGACCAGCTGCGGAAGACTACAAAGGACTTCAAGCGGAAGGCTCTCGAGCAGATCGCAGACCAAGCAGATCCGAGAATGGAACCTGCACGCTTAGCACCCTCCGCGGTCAACAGCCAGCCTTGGTATTTCACCCACGAAGGGGACAAGATCCACGCCTATTGCAGCAAGAAAGGCAGCCGCTTGGATGCAGGTATCGCCCTGGCACATCTGTATGTGGCAAACCAGGAAACCTTCCGCTTCTGTCAGGCGGAGAATGCACGGCCTATGCCGGGGTACGATTACATCGGAAGTGTAACTTTATAAAGGAATGTGCAGATCGATACAAAAATTTGGACACCACAAAAATGTGGTGTCCAAATTTTTTGTAAATTGATATTATTCGGTGAAAGTATATTTTACAAAGTTACCGTTGCCGTCGCTGGTGATGATCACGGTATCGCCATTTGCGTTTTCCGAAATATCCAGAACGGGAAATCTGCCGTTTTCTTTTACATAGGCTTCGGGGCTTTCTGCCTCGACCTCGATGATTTCTTTCTTGGCATACTGCTCACCGCCACAGGAATTGATGTCTTCAATAAAAACTTCGTATTCGTTCATGTTGGTGTCTCCTTATCATTTGAAATCAGATTACAGTAACAATATCACCCAATTCCCGATACTGGGTGTGCAGCGGTGCAGGCTTGGCATCGTCGGCAGGATAACCGATTGGCAGCAATGCGGAGACAGTTACATTCTCCGGCAGACCCAGCACTTTGGCAATCTGATCCGCGTTGAAATAGCCCACCCAGCAGGAGCCAATGCCCAGCTCCGCAGCTTCCAGCATCATGTGGGTGCAGACAATGGCGGCATCGGTCTCGCCGGATTCATAACCGGGCTGCAGCTTGTTCTTCCAATCCAGGTTGCGGTCATAGCAGACCACCAGGATCACAGGGGCATCAAAGGTGCAGCGGCATACGGATGCCAGCTTCTTCCTTGCGTCCTCGCTCTTGGCAATGTAGATCCTTTGGGGTTGGTTGTTACAGGCAGTAGGCGCAACATGTCCTGCCTCCAGGATCCGGCTCATATGTTCCTCCTGGATGGGCTGATCCTTAAAAGAACGAACAGAATAACGCGCCTTGGCAAGTTCCAAAAACGTCATAGGTAGGACCTCCTTATCTTCAGATAAAAATAGCATATCAGAAAAGAGGGAAATAGTCAAATGATGTTTCTGGAAACAATTTTACGGATTGCTTTTCAGCTTCTTGTTTAGTGTTTCCGTTTTGGCTTTGGCGACACAGTAGATTTCGTACTGAAATATGGTCATCCAGATGTTTATGTACGACCTTTGAGCGCGTTTACATAAACAGTCGAACGGTTAATGCTGCCATAAAGAAGCCCACGAAATCTGCAAATAGTGCGGCAGGAAGGGTGTATCGGGTTTTTTGAATACCGGCGGCACCGAAATAGACGCTGATGGTATAAAAGGTTGTTTCCGTAGAGCCGAGCATAACAGCGGCGGTTCTGCCGATTTGGGAGTCCACACCGTACTGTGCCATCAAATCCGCACCAACCGCCAGGGCGGCACTACCGCTGATTGGGCGAATCAGTACCAGCATCGCTGTTTCCGGTGGGATTCCCACAAAGCGAAAGGCAGGGGAGAGAAAGCCACTGATAGCTTCCATAGCGCCCGATGCCCGTAGCATCGTTACGGCAGTCAAAAGCAGAACCAAGGTAGGTACAAGGGTCAACAGGAGCTTTAGTCCGTCGTGTGCGCCCGATAAAAGCAAATCGTAGCTGTTTTCTTGTTTCCGCAGAGCCAAAAGCGATGCAACTAACAGCAAAATCGGCACAATATAGTCCGTCATTTTTTCCACAGCCTTCCCAATAAACTTGCCGCGGCAACACCCAGGCCAGCAGAGCATAGACTTGTAAGCCACACCGACGGAAGAATGTCAAAGGGCGTTGCACAGCCTAAGCTGACGCGCACCGCGGCTACATTTGCCGGAATTAATTGAATCGAGGCGGTGTTTAGGACAATTAGCTTACATAATTCATGGCTTGCGATGCCGTTGCAACCGCGTGCCATGCGCTGTGCGGCTTGGATTCCCATGGGTGTAGCCGCGTTGCCTAATCCCAAAAAGTTGGCACATACATTGGCGGAAAGACAGTTTTCCAAGTGTGCGTCTGTCTGAATAGAGGGAAAGAGCCGACCCAATAGCGGTCGTAGCAATTTTGACAGCTTTCCCGTCAGTCCTGCTTGTTCCATGAGCTTTCCCACGCCTGTCCACAGGCAGATTGCGCCAGCCATGGATACCGCAAGCGTGATGCCTGCCTGCGCACCTTTCACAACGGCGGCAGATAGGGCGGTGCCATTGCCGAAAATAGCAGCCGCCACCAAAGAAATTGCCACCATGCCTGTCCATATCCAACTCATAACCATAAAAAATCCCTCCCGAATCAGCATATGCCGAATACGGGAGGGATATTTTTCAAATTTCCAATGCGGCATCGTATACCACATTTTTGGGCAGCTGTAATTCCTGCGCGGTCTGCTTGACGGCATCCTTTCGGCTCATACCTTCTGCCATCAGTTCACAGACACGGTTTTTTGCATCCGCAGCGGTAGGCACTTCCTCTGTCTTCGGTGTTGCGCCGGCTACCACCAATACAAATTCCCCCTTGGGTGGTTGTGCGTTATATAGGTCAATGGCACCGCCTAAGGTTGTGCGCAAAACCTCCTCATGGAGCTTTGTCAGCTCGCGACACAGGCTGATAGGACGGTCTGCACCGAACACGGAAGCCATATCCGTCAATGTGTTTAGAAGCTTGTGTGGTGCTTCGTAAAAAATCATCGTGCGCTGTTCGTTAATGAGTGCTTCCAAATGCGAACGACGACTTTTTTTCGCAGTGGAAAGGAATCCTTCAAAACAGAATCTGCCGGTTGCCTGTCCGGAGATGCTCAATGCTGTGATTGCGGCACAGGGACCGGGAATGGCGCAGACGGTAATTCCGGCGGCGGCACATTGTTTTACCAAATCCTCACCGGGGTCGGAGATGGCAGGACTGCCTGCGTCGGATACCAGCGCCCAGGTTTCACCTGCTAAAATCCGATTGACAATCTGCTCACCCTTCTGCGCCTTGTTGTGCTCAAAGTAGCTAATTAGGGGTTTTTTGATTCCCAAATGATTCAGTAGCTTTAAGGATACGCGTGTATCTTCTGCGGCAATAAAATCCGCCTGCTCTAAGGTTTCCCGACAGCGAATGGAAATGTCGGAGAGATTGCCAATGGGCGTTGGCACTAAATATAACATTCCTTGCATTGTGATACCCTCCTAAATGTGGTACAGCCTGCGGTAGTATGCAGACGGCTCACCGGATGCGGTTTGCAGACATTCTTCCTCTATGATAAGACCGGGCTTTCCGCCCTTGCGACATTGGAGCAGTACCAATGCGATGGGGTCAGTCGGCTTGTGGCGCAGGAGTAAAAGCCGTTTCGGCTCCAGCTTGTGATTGGTTGTACAGGCACACAGCTCTGCCAATCGCTCCGGCTTGTGGACCAGGTAAAAATCACCGCCATAGCGCACCGCCCAAGCCGCTGCCTTACATAAATCGTCCAACGAGCAGAGCGTTTCATGCCGCGCATTGGGTGTGTTTTTGCTGTGCGGTCCGGCTGTAAAGTAGGGGGGATTGGACACGCAATATGCAAAACTGCCCGGGGTTATAAAAGTGGGGACCGTTCGCAGGTCCGCGCATATACTACTAAGACGGGGGGTTAGGTGATTGACTGCGCTGTTGTGTAACGCCATATTATGGGCGTTTTCGTCTATTTCCACACCGGTTACGGTGCAGGTTGGATGGTTGGCACACAGTAAAAGTCCCAATGTGCCACAGCCGGCACCTAAATCTAAAACCTTGGCATTTTGCGACAGACGCACAAAACCGCCAAGCGCGATAGAATCGGTACTAAGCGGAAATGCACCTTGACACAATTCCAAAGTAAATCCGTTATGCAGAAATTCCATAAACCCTCCTTAAGAAAAAATCAGCCTGCGTACACGGTACGCAGGCTGATAGCAGAATCGGAGAATCAGCCTTCTACGATTGCTTCAGTGGGGCAGTTGTCAGCGCAGGTGCCGCAATCAACGCACATATCAGCATCGATAACGTACTGCTCGTCGCCCTCAGAGATAGCCTCTACGGGGCAGCTGTCAGCGCAGGCGCCGCACTTGACACAAGCATCAGTGATTTTGTAAGCCATGATTTTCCCTCCATTATGTTTGTTATGTCCATTCCACAGGGAATGCATATATATTCTAACATGAATTTCCCAAAATGCAATGGTTTTTTCAAAAACAATCGTATATTTTTCTTATTTTTCGGAGAGAATTTCCGGAGGGTAGGAGGTACTTATGCGATATAGTACACAAACACAGAAGCTTTTGCGGTCTGCGGCACAGGTCGCAAGGGGCTTTGGGCATGGCTATGTGGGAAGTGCGCATCTGCTGATTGCGATGTCGCGAGAGACGGATACGGCAGGACGATTGTTGCAGTCAGCCGGTGTAGAACCAAAGCTCACCGAGCAAATTGCGGAAGTCGGAGGCCAAGCGGTCTTAGGAAGACAACATGTTTC
>JAZNGK010000146.1:0-6682 GCA_045576395.1 Faecousia sp.
TGTCGCAAAGCGACACGCTTTTTATCGTTAAATTTCTTGGGCCTTTAGCATTTGGCACAAATCCTCGCAGATTGGTTGCGCCAAGTTCGCACTCTGTAATGCCTTCTCCATAGCGGTAATTTCAAATCGGCAACCGATGAGTGCATGTTCCACCGTTTCCGGCAAAGCCCATTCCATCGCATCGGAGTAGAGCTTTGCACCGGTTATGACACCCTCTTTGGCGTCCAATTGCAATTGCACATACCCCCAGGGGAAATGGTCCTCGCATTGGAAGGTAAAGGAGAGTGGCGTGCCAAACAGATACTCCCAAGCGCCGTATTCTGCCTGCAACTGCTCCACTTGCGCCATATCCGCATCGGTCAGCACTAAGGGCGTGGCTTCCAAACCGTATACTTGAGAAAATGCGGTAACCATATACTGCTTCATAATATCAATGGTGAGGGTAGGCGCAAGCTCTTTCAAATTTATCACACGGGAACGCACAGACGCAACGCCCTTTGCTTCAAGCTTGGCTTTGGGTGGGCTTAGGTATCTGCCCAGCTTCTCCCTGTCCACATCAATCATCAGCGTACCATGGTGATAGGCGTGTGTTTGATTTTGATAGAAAGCGTTGCCGGAGAACTTTCGTCCCTCAGCCAGCAAATCATTCCGTCCGGATTTTTGCGCATCAATACCGGCAAGCCGACAGGCCTGCTGAATGACAGAGAGCTGTCTGTCCAAATCATAGTCCTCTTTGCACATAATGAAGGTGAAATTTAGATTTCCCAAATCGTGAAATACCGCACCACCGCCTGACAGCCGACGGGCAAGCACGCCACCTTCCTCTTCCAACAGGGAAGTGCGACACTCTAGCCAAGGATTTTGGTTGCGACCAATTACAACGGTGTTTTGATTCTGCCACAAATAGAGCACACAAGTACCCGGTTGGGTAATGTCCATCAGGTGCTTTTCTAGAGCCAAATTGGTGTGTGGGTCAAAGCCGTTTGCGTAAAAAATGTGAAGATTTGTAATCATACGGTTGCCTTTCTAAATTGGATTCGGGGTTATTATAAGATAGATATGGGTGTTCGTCAATAAATTTTTTGTGAAAATCACTTGACAAATTTTGTGTTGTGGTGTTATATTTGTTATATTAAAATAACATTATAACATTCGAGGTGGCGTAATGAATCAGATTCGACAAGATAGAATGAAGAGTTATATCGAGAAGAAAAATGTCGTTACCATTAAAGAACTGCAGGCGTTGTTTCCCGAGGTTTCGCTGATGACCATACATCGGGATTTGGATACGCTGATGGAAGCCGGCTCTGTGGTGAAGTTTCGGGGCGGTGCCAAGTCCGTTCGGCATAACGGCGACCCGGAATTTAATGTACGAATCGGGGAGAATAACTCCGGGAAATTTGCAATTGCGCAAAAGGCTATGGAATTTCTGCAACCCCATAGCTCTGTGTTTTTGGACGCAAGTACCACAAATCTGATGCTGGCAAGAAGCCTGCCGGATATGAACCTCAATATTATTACCACCGGACCGAGTATTGCATTGGAATTATGCAAACTTCACAATCCTGTGGTAACGCTGTGCTGTGGCACCATCAATCGGAAAAATTTGGCACTTTCGGGGCAAAATACGCTGGAAATGTTGGATAAAATCAATATTGACTTGGCATTCATCGGCGTGTCCGGTTGTAGTGTGGAGGCCGGCTTTACCTGCGGTACGGAGGGGGATATGCTGGTGAAACGAATGGTGATTCAAAAGGCGCGTACCAGCGTGGTGATGTGTACCCACGACAAGCTCAAATGCCTTATGCCATACACCTTTGCCGCGCTGTCCGATGTGGACTATTTGATTTCCGATGCGCCTATGCCGGAAGTGTTTCGGGTGGCGGCCAAGGAAGCAGGCTTAAAAGTATTATAAGTGTCAACACCGAATCTTGTCTAGAATAGCAGGGTTCGGTGTTGCTGTTTTTGTAGCAAATCACTATTGACGAAAGTGGTATGGGGTGTTATAATTAACAAGCTATAACAATGGGGGAGTTTGGACACCAATCCCCCCGATAATAAAGGAGGAAATCCCTTTGGCAAATGCAGTCATCATGCCCAAAGCGGGCATAACCGTAGAGAGCTGTATTATCGGTCAGTGGATGAAGAAGGTTGGCGACAGCGTAAATGTCGGCGACATCCTGTTCACTTACGAAACCGATAAGGCAAGCTTCGAATGTGAATCCACCGCAGCCGGCACTTTGCTTGATATCTTCTTCGAAGAGGGTGATGAAGTACCGTGTCTGGTGAATGTTTGCGCTGTGGGCAACCCCGGTGAAGATACCTCTGCTCTGCGTGGCGGTTCCGCAAACGACGCCCCTGCAGCCGCGCCTGCCGCTGAAGCCACACCTGCCGCACCTGCTGCCGCACCTGCCGCTGCTTGCGCAACCAAGGCGCGTGGCGTTTTGATGCCCAAGGCCGGTATTACAGTTGAAAGCTGTATCATTGGTGAGTGGGTGAAGAAGGTTGGCGACCAAATTAAGGTTGGCGATATTCTGTTTACTTACGAAACCGATAAGGCGAGCTTTGAATGTGAATCCACCGAAGAGGGTGAATTGCTGGCTATCTTCTATGAAGCCGGTGATGAAGTGCCCTGTTTGGTAAATGTATGTGCCGTCGGTCCTCACGGTGAGCCGACCGATTGCTTGAAGGGCATCGGTGGCACACCTGCCGCAGTCGAAGCCGCACCTGCCGCAGTCGAAGCTGCACCTGTAGCTGCACCCGTTGCCGCTGCTTCTGATGCACAGACCGTTATTATGCCCAAGGCCGGTATTACAGTTGAAAGCTGTATTATCGGTGAGTGGGTGAAGAAGGTTGGCGATTCTGTTAAGGAAGGCGACATTCTCTTTACCTACGAAACGGACAAGGCGTCTTTTGAGTGTGAATCCACCGCTACCGGCACCATCTTGGAGATTCTCCATGAGGCTGGTGATGAAGTACCTTGCTTGGAGGCTGTATGTATCATCGGTGTTCCGGGCGGTGCTGTTGCCGCACCTAGCGCAAAGGTTGGCGCAGCCGTATCTCCCAGAGCCAAGAAATTGGCGGCAACTGCCGGTGTGGATGCCACAATGGCAACCGGTACCGGCCCCAACGGCCGTATCATCGAGCGCGATGTGCGTGAGCTGATGGCCAATCCGCCTGCTGTTTCTGCCGCACCCGTTGCCGCACCTGCCGCTGCGCCTGCTGCTGCCGCACCTGCGCCTGTTGCTGCACCTGCTCCCGCAGCCGCTGCTGCCGAGGCAGAATACAAGGATGTGAAGTTCAGCGGTATCCGTCGTGCAATCAGCAAGTCCATGACGACCTCCTTGCACACCATGGCACAGCTGACCCACAACACTTCCTTCGATGCCACCGCAATTATGAACTACCGCAAGATTTTGAAGGCGGCCGGTGGCGAATATGCAGGCATTACCTTGGGCGACATCGTACTGTATGCCGTTTCCCGTACCCTGCTGAACCACCCCGATTTGAACGCCAATATGTTGGATGATAACTCCATCCGCATCTTTAACCATGTCAACTTGGGTGTTGCCGTGGATACACCGCGCGGTCTGATGGTTCCCACTATCTTCCATGCCGATGAGATGAGCCTGTTGGAAATCTCCAAGGCGGTTAAGGATTTGGCTGCACAATGCCGCGATGGCGCAATCAGCCCCGATAAGCTCTCCGGCGGTACCTTCACCGTATCCAACTTAGGCAACATGGGCGTTGAGTCCTTTACACCGGTTATCAATCCTCCCCAGACCGGCATTTTGGGTGTTTGCGGCGCTGTTGACCGTGTTCGCAAGGGCAAGGACGGTGGCATTGAGCTGTACCCGGCTATGGGTCTGAGCTTGACCTATGACCACCGCGCTGTGGACGGCACGCCTGCCGCCAAGTTCCAGAAGGAGTTGGGCTTCAATTTGGAGAACTTCACCGTTCTGTTGTCTAAGTAAGAGGTAGAAAAATGGAATTATTTGATTTGCTAGTTGTAGGCGGTGGCCCCGGCGGCTATCTGTGTGCTGAACGAGCCGCGCAAGGCGGTATGAAGGTTGCTTTGTTTGAGAAAAGAGCATTGGGTGGAACCTGCTTAAATGAAGGCTGTATTCCAACTAAGACACTCTTAAACTCCTCTAAGATGTATCGTCATGCGACGGAAAGTGAGGCATTCGGTGTTACCGCCAGCGGTGTTACCTATGACCACGCCAAGGTTATTGCGCGGAAAAATAAGGTGGTAAACACCTTGGTTTCCGGTGTCGGTGCAACTATGAGCGCCAATAAGGTAACCGTTATCACCGGCGAGGCTGTGATTGCCGGCCGTGCCGATGAGGGCTTTGCTGTTAATGCCAATGGCAATACCTATGTAGGACGCCGTTTGGCAATTGCCAGCGGTTCTGAAACCGTAATCCCTCCCGTTCCCGGCTTGAAGGAAGGCTTGGCAGCCGGCTTCGTGGTTACTAACCGCGAGGTTTTGGATATGACTGACCTGCCGAAGGATTTGGTGGTAATCGGTGGCGGTGTTATCGGTTTGGAAATGGCGTACTACTTTGCATCTGTGGGTGTGAAGGTTACGGTCATTGAGATGATGCCCAAAATTGCCGGCGCAACCGACCCCGAGATTTGCAAGGTGTTGACCGATGCGTTTGAAAAGCGCGGTATGATTTTTAAGCTTTCCAGCAAGGTTTTGGAAGTAAAGGCTTCTTCCGTTGTCTATGAAGAAAACGGAGAGAAGAAGGAAATTTCCTGCGATAAGGTTCTGCTTTCTGCCGGCCGTCGTCCTGCTACCGCAGGTATCGGCTTGGAAACCTTAGGTCTGCAAATGGACAGAGCCGCCATTGTTACCGACCGTCATCTTTGCACAACTGTGCAGAATGTTTACGCTGTTGGCGACTGTAACGGTAAATCCATGCTTGCACACACCGCTTACCGTGAGGCGGAGGTTGCTGTGAACCATATGCTGGGTAAGGCTGATGAAATGCGTTACGATGTCATTCCTGCGGTTATCTATACCGACCCCGAGGTGGCCTCTGTAGGTCATAGCAAGGAGGGCGCAGAAAAGCTGGGCATGAAGGTCAAGGAAGTAAAACTTCCCATGTCCTACGCAGGTCGTTACTTGGCAGAAACCAATGGTGGTAAGGGCTTTATCAAATTGGTGGTAGACACAGACCGGAATCGTCTGGTAGGCTGCCATATGGTGGGCTCTTATGCCTCTGAAATCATCATGACTGCAACCATGATGGTGGATACCGAACTGAATCCCGAACGGCTGAAGAAGCTGGTTTTCCCGCATCCGACGGTTGCAGAAATGATTCGAGAAGCAATTTTCCATATTTAAGGAGGAAATAAGATATGCCTAAGAGTTTGTTTGTTGACCCTAAGGAAGTGCGAGCTGCCGGTAAGGTTACCTTCAACGACATCCCTGTAAATCAGTACAACAAGTCTGTCAAGGACGAGCTGAAGTCCGGTAAGTATACCAAGGAAGATTTGATTCGTATCTTCCGCGATATGACCGTGCTTCGTGAGTTCGAGACTATGCTCAACAACATTAAGACCCAAGGCGGTTACAATGGTATCGACCATACTTACCCCGGCCCCGCACACTTGTCTATCGGTCAAGAGGCCGCTTGTGTCGGTCAGGCTTACCTGCTGGATGAGAACGACTTTGCGTTCGGTTCTCACCGTAGCCACTCCGAGATTCTGGCGAAGGCTCTGTCCACCATCAACAAGATGACTGACGAGCAGCTGATGAATGTGATGGAGAACTTCCTGGAGGGTAAGTGCCTGCGTTCCACCCAAAAGCTGGGTGAAACCAAGGATGTAAAGGAGCTGGCTATCCGCTTCATTCTGTACGGCACACTGTCCGAAATCTTTGCCCGTGAGACCGGCTTCCACCTGGGTATGGGCGGCTCTATGCACGCCTTCTTCCTGCCCTTCGGTATCTACCCCAACAACGCGATTGTTGGCGGCAGCGGCACCATCTCCACCGGCGCTGCTCTGTTTAAGAAGGTCAACGAGCAGAAGGGTATCGTTGTCTGCAACGTGGGCGACGCTTCTATGGCGCGCGGTCCTGTTTGGGAAGCGCTGAACTTCGCCGCTATGGACCAATACAAGACCCTGTGGGAATCCCACAAGGAAGGTATGCCCATCCTCTATAACATCTTCAACAACTCCTACGGTATGGGCGACCAGACCCGCGGCGAAACCATGGGTCAAGGCTGTATGTCCCGTATCGCTTCCGGCGTCAGCCCCACTCAGTTCCACGCCGAGACTGTTGACGGATTCAACCCCTTGGCGGTCATTGATGCTATGGAGCGTAAGCTGGGGCTGCTGCGCAACGGTCAGGGTCCTGTTATGCTGGAAACCCTTACTTACCGCTTCTCCGGCCACTCCGTCTCCGACCAGAACGCATACCGCACCAAGGAAGAGATGGACGCATGGAAGGAAGTCGATCCTCTGACCACCTATCCTGCTGAGCTGGTTAAGGCCGGTGTTCTGACGCAGGCTGAGGTTGACGCAATCCTGGAAGAGACCAAGGAGCGTATGACCCTCATCTGCAAGGCAGCTGCCGATCCCGAAATCAGCCCCTACTGCGATTTCAAGAAGGATCCCGCTGTTGTTGAGCGTCTGATGTATTCCAACCAGAAGGTTGAGAAGTTCACCGACC
>JAZNGK010000147.1:0-2865 GCA_045576395.1 Faecousia sp.
AAAATTCGACAAGAAAATTCTGGTCGAGGAATTTATCAACGGTCATGAGGTCGAGGTCGCTGTTCTCGGCAATGACTCCCCTGCCGCCTCCATCTGTGGCGAGATCGATGCAGGTACGGAGTTTTATGACTACGATGCAAAATATGTAACAGATACCTCTGTTGCGTATATTCCTGCCCGTATTCCCGAAGATGTGGCAGAGGAGCTGCGGGAAAAAGCGGTGCAGGTCTATAAGGCGATTGGTTGCCGGGGGCTAAGCCGTGTGGATTTCTTTGTAACACACAAGGACAATCGCGTAGTCTTCAATGAGATTAACACGATCCCCGGATTCACTTCCATTTCCATGTACCCGAAGCTGTTTGCCGCAAGCGGAATACCCTACGGCACCTTAATTGACCAGCTTTTACAGCTGGCGATGGAG
Source organism: Faecousia sp. (assembly GCA_045576395.1). Taxonomy (GTDB): domain Bacteria; phylum Bacillota; class Clostridia; order Oscillospirales; family Oscillospiraceae; genus Faecousia. Next base: position 422 of record JAZNGK010000147.1, read on the forward strand.
GCTTAAAAATGGAAAAAACAGTTGTCCTGTCCATTCGCGGTCAACAGGACTATGCGAATCAAGAGCCGGATGTGATTGAACTCGTTACCGAAGGTGTCCTTGATGAAATCGAGGGTGGCTGGAAGCTCACCTATCAAGAGAGTGATTTAACCGGCTTGGAGGGTGTGAACACCATATTTGAGGTGCAGGGAAAGACCATCACCCTCACAAGAACCGGCAAGCTGAACTCCCAAATGGTATTCCAGGAGGGCGTTGCCCATGATTCTCTGTATCGTACAGAGTTTGGCACCTTGATGTTAACTGTGTGCGCCACGAAGGTAGCGGTAGACATCGGTGAAACCGGCGGTGTGATTGACTTGCAATACAACATCGAGATTGAGCAGAGTGCCGCAGGAACCATTGACTATCATTTGGATATACAGGTAAAGTAAAATGCGTGAGGTTAGCCTCACGCATTTTCTATGCAATTTTTATAGTGTGCAACAAAGATTTTGGATTGCCGTAAGCTGTCAACGCCCGAGGCAAGCTTTAGCCGTAGCGTTGGCACTTTTGCGGCGGCTATAAACTGCACCCTGTTTTTATATTCCGGCTCATTACACAGGATACTGACTGCCTCAAAGTTCAAATTCGTCATCGTAAACTGCACTTCACCGGCTTTTTGCCGAATGTCGCAAATACCTACATTTCTGGCGTTTGCACGCAGTAGGGCAATTTCAACCAAATTCAGCACACCCTTAGGCGGCTCGCCATAGCGGTCAACGATTTCGTCAAGCAGGTCATCTGCATCCTCTTGTGAACGGATTGCCGCCATTCTGCGGTACAAGTCCATGCGTTCTTCACCGCGTGCAACGTAGTCTTTATCCACATTGGCAGTTACATTCAAATCGGCTGTGCAATCCGGCTCGCGTGTTTTTTCACCGCGTTCCTCTAGTACTGCCTCATCTAAAAGCTTGAGGTACATATCATAGCCGACACTCATCATATGACCCGATTGCTCTGCGCCCAAGAGATTGCCTGCACCGCGGATTTCCAAATCTCGCATGGCAATCTTAAAGCCCGAGCCGAATTCCGCGAAATCACGAATAGCGGCTAGGCGCTTTTCTGCCACCTCTGTAAGGGATTTGTCGGGACGATAGGTGAAGTAAGCATAGGCATGACGGGTGGAGCGCCCGACACGACCCCGTAGCTGATGCAATTGGCTCAAACCAAAGCGGTCTGCATTTTCAATAATCAGCGTGTTTACATTCGCAATATCCAAGCCTGTTTCGATGATTGTTGTGCATACAAGGACTTGGATTTCTCCGTCAGCCATGGACCGCATCACATCACTAAGCGCTTCCTCGCCCATTTTTCCGTGGGCAACAGCAACATTTAGGTTGGGAATTCGTTTCTTGAGCGCAGCGGCGCAGCGATCTATGGTTTCCACGCGGTTGTGAAGATAATAGACCTGACCGCCTCGGTCAACCTCACGACGAATGGCATCGTCCAGCACCGCATTGTTATGCTCCATTACATAGGTCTGTACAGGATAGCGGTCAGCAGGCGGTTCTTCAATGGTGGACATATCGCGTATGCCGGAAAGTGCCATATTCAGCGTACGGGGGATTGGCGTGGCAGACAGGGTCAGCACATCTACACCCTTGGATATTTCCTTGAGCCGTTCCTTGTGGCTGACACCAAACCGCTGTTCCTCGTCTACAATCAAAAGACCCAAATCCTTAAACTCCACACTCTTTTGCAGGAGCTTATGGGTGCCGATAATCAAATCCACCTGTCCTGCGCGGAGATTTTGAAGAGTCCTGTTCTGCTGGGTCGGTGTGCGGAAACGACTAAGCACATCGATATTAACAGGAAAGCCACGAAAACGGCTGATTGCAGTTTGGTAATGCTGTTGCGCAAGAACGGTAGTGGGCACCAAGATAGCCACCTGTTTCCCGTCCATAACGGCCTTCATAACACCGCGAAGCGCAACCTCGGTTTTGCCGAAGCCGACATCTCCGCAGAGCAGTCTGTCCATAGGAATCGGTGCTTCCATATCCCGTTTGATTTCTCCGATACAGCGGAGCTGGTCATCGGTTTCCGGATAGGGGAAATTGTCCTCAAATTCTCGTTGCCATGGGGAGTCTGCACCGAATGCAAAGCCCTCTTGCCGACGACGGGCTGCATAGAGCTGAATTAACTCGCCTGCCATATCCTTGGCGGCTTTTCTTGCCTTAGCCTTTGTTTTCTGCCAAGTGTCTGTGCCGATTTTATTCAGTCGCACATTGGCATCCTCACCACCGCCGCCGATATACTTACCAACCAGATCCAACTGGGTGGCGGGAACGAAGAGTGTATCGCTGCCCTGATAGGCAATTTTGACATAGTCCTTGATGGCACCGTCTACCTTGATCTGTTCCATGGCCAGGAACCGGCCGATACCATAGTTTTCATGGACAACCAGG
>JAZNGK010000148.1:0-3621 GCA_045576395.1 Faecousia sp.
GTATAATCGTGCAGGCAGGATACCTGTTCCGTTACCAATCGGGAAACAGAAATGCCGGTGTTTTCGCAAAGCGCGACAGAAAAGTCATAAACGGGAAGTGTGGTGGCAACAACTTGGGAGGGGGTATGCTGCCTGCAACCGGTAAGTGCGGTACAGAGCAATATTACAAATACAATCCATTTTTTCATATTCCACAACCAGCTTGTTCATTAAATTCCACTATCTATCATACCATACTTGTCAAGAAAAAAGGAGATTGCCAAGCAATCTCCAAAGATTTATTTTCTGCTTTCCAGCCAGGCATCGAGCTTTGCCTTTGCCAAGCGATGAATGTCCTCAGTCGGATAGGGGGAAGCTTCTCCACCGCGCACAAAAATGAAGTAAAAGCCGTCATTGGTTTGATAGAGTCTTTCCTCATAGCCGGCAGGGTCGCCAAAGTAGCTGTAAACAAATTGCTTAATCAGGGTGGCGGTTTCTGTGTCGTATTCCTTTTTGCCGATAATCTTCTTCATGTAAACAACCTCCGTTTTGGGAATTCTTCCTCATTATACATAAAATTTTTGCAAAACCAAGGGAATAAAGTCTGAATTTGGCTGGACGGGTATTTTACTATGTGTTATTATGGATAAAAGAGGTGATGGTATGCAATTGTGTCATACAGAAGTGTTAAACATACTGCCTGACAGAAATCCGCTGTCGCATAAAGGGGATTTCGGAAAAATTCTTTTGCTGTGCGGAAGTCGGGGTTATACCGGTGCGGCGGCACTTTCCGCGTTAGGTGCATTACGGTGCGGTGCCGGCTTGGTGTATTTGGGTGTGCCGGAATCGATATATGCAATCGAAGCGGTGAAATTAAATGAGCCGATAGTATTTCCCCTGCCGGAAACAGACGGGATGCTTTCCGATAAAGCCTTGGATGTTCTTTTGCCGATGTTACCCAATATGGACGCGGTTCTCCTAGGCCCGGGTTTGGGTCGGAGCGAGAGCATAACAACTGTTGTAAAGGGTGTTTTACAGAGCTTTACGGGACCTGTCGTGTTGGACGCAGATGGTATAAATGCAATGGCTACGCATATAGATATACTGCGTGGTAGGACAGGCACAACCATCGTAACGCCCCATGACGGGGAGTTTCGCCGGATAGGTGCGCTTTCCGATGACCGGGTAGCATCTGCCCAAGCGCTTGCGCGCGATATAAACGCAATTGTCCTCTTGAAAGGGCACAGCAGTGTGATTACAGACGGAAAAAGCACCTATGTAAATCCCACAGGGAATCCCGGAATGGCGGTTGGCGGTTGCGGTGATGTGCTTGCAGGTATGATTACAGCCTTGCTTGGGCAGGGGATTGTACCCTTGGAAGCTACCGTCTGTGGCGCGTTTTTGCATGGTGCGGCAGGGGATATATGCGCCAAGGAAATTGGGCAATACGGAATGCTTCCGACGGATATGCTAGAGGTTCTTCCACGACTTCTAAAATAAGGTGGGGCCTATGCGGTTAAAGGTTGCGGCAATTATTTTGTGTGTGATGTGTTTGTTTACAGGCTGTAAAAATGCGAATGCACCGCTAGATAGAGCGCTTGCATTGCGAAGTAAGCTTCTCGATAGCAACGGTTGTCAATTTCACGCCACCGTAACTGCTGACTACGGGGAAAAGCAATATACTTTTTCCATGAATTGCACAACGGACAAAGAGGGAAATCTAACCTTTACCGTTACAAAGCCGGATACACTCTCCGGCATCACAGGAAAAATCACCGCAGATGGCGGGGCAATCACCTTTGATGATAAGGTGCTTGCATTCCAAACGATAGCAGACGGACAGGTAACACCGGTGATGGCACCCTGGCTGTATATAAAAACACTGCGTGGCGGTTATTTGAACGGTTGCACAATGGGCAAAGACAGCTACACAATCTCGATTGACGATACCTATGAAGCAGATGCGTTGCATTTGGAAATCACCGTTCGGCAGGATTTGCCAATGGATTGTGAAATATTTTGGAAAGGGCGTCGCGTGCTGACGATAGCAGTCGAAAATTTCACATATTTGTAGCTTTTAATCTGACGGGTGCATAGGATAATTTGACAGTGCCACCGTATATTTTCCTATGTGCGTGGGAGAATACTATTAGCCGCGTTACATAATGGATTATCCGGTAGCGCTGGCAATGATTCTTCGGAGTGTGAAGCACATGGATAGCACAGTCAGGCGCGGTGATATTTTCTATGCGGATTTATCACCGGTTGTTGGTAGCGAGCAAGGTGGCACCCGTCCGGTTTTAATTGTGCAAAATGATACCGGAAATCGCCATTCTCCCACAGTCATTGCAGCCGCAATCACAAGTCAAACAGGCAAAGCAAGACTCCCAACCCACATCAATATTGCCGGTGGCAGTGTGGGTCTTAGTAAGGATTCCGTCATTTTATTAGAGCAGATACGCACAATTGATAAGCGACGCCTACGGGAGCATATGGGACATTTGGGTGAAAATCAAATGGCGATGGTAGATGATGCAATTGCTGTCAGCTTTGGATTGAATGACCCCAGGTAATGAAGTACCCCCTTGTAGCATAGATTGCTACGAGGGGGTATGTATTTTGTATGAGATTATGTGCAACAAGGAATCCGCAGGAAGTGCGCAGGTGGAAAAAGAAGGATTGTATTATAAATTCCTCTGTACCTGCTTGCCGCCAAACGAAGGAGTCCATAGGATAATCGTGAGCGACGGGGAAGCCGTACGGGATTTGGGGATTTGCGTGCCGGAGGGTGGTAAGTTCATATTGACAGCGCGCGTACCAATCAAATATCTAAAAGGCAATAAGCTGACCTTTACATTAACTTCCAAAAATGGGGTGGATAATTCGGTTGATATAGGCGAAGCATTTGCACAGCTGGAGGAATTGGAAGCTGCCCGTTTGCAAATCACAAACGGACAGCCGGAAATTGTCATAGATGCGGTGCAAGCGCCACAGGAGCGCGGTCAGAGCCAAGAATGATGTTCATTCTGTGTCAAATATCGGAAGCGATAGGGTGAAGGTCGTGCCTTCCCCAAGGGCGCTTTCCACGCGGATTGTGCCATTGTTGCGCTCAACCATATTTCGGACAATGGCAAGCCCCAAACCGCTACCACCTGTCTTCCGTGCGCGTGCCTTGTCCACGCGGAAAAAGCGCTCAAAAACATGTTCCTGCGCTTCTTGGGGAATTCCGACACCGGTATCACGCACCTCTAAAACCGCATTGTCGTCCTCTTTTCGCAGAGAAAGGAAAATTTTGCCGTTTTCAACATTGTATTTGATTGCGTTTTCCACCAAGTTGAATATAATTTGGTAGAGGTCGTCTTCCATAATCAAAACAGTACTGTCTTCTGCGAGGTCTTGTTCAAAGGTGATGCGCTTTTGGCCTGCCAGCGTACCGAGCATACGCTTGACCCGTTCAATTGTGGGTGTCATATAGATGATTTCACAATCTCCGTCTGTTTGCCCTTCAATACGGGATAGAGAGAGCAGTTTTTCGGACATACGGGTCAGTCGGTCAGCCTCTTTTCCGATATCACCGACAAATTCGCGTATGGTTTCCGTATCCATTTCATTTTGTAAAATCGAGTCCGATAGGAGCTTAAT
>JAZNGK010000149.1:0-19421 GCA_045576395.1 Faecousia sp.
CCGGCTTCTCGGACGATAAGCCCAGCAATACTGTGTATACGCAGGGGCAGTACGGCAGCTATCTATTCATGGATAAGTCTTTCAGTCCTTTGAAGCTTGATTTTGAACAGGCCTTGTTTGTAGAGACCACCGTGCTTACGGTAAAGCCTGACTTCTTTGTGGTCGACTGCGGTACAAAAACTATGACCATGGATTCCTATCCGCCCACTTTGTTGGAATTCCCGGATGCAGAGCTGACTATGTACGAAGAACATACCACCGTTTGGGTGCGTGATTCCGGTCTGAAACCTGGTGATAAGCTGCGTTACATTCCCGGCCATTGCTGCACGACTGTCAATATGTTTGATGAGATGTTTGTTGTCAATGGCGACGAAGTTGTGGATACCTGGGAGATTACCAGCCGCGGCAAGGCTTGGTAATAAAACCTTTACCAACTGAATGATAAAAGGCTATGTAATCCGTATGGATTACATAGCCTTTTGCTTTACATTATTGTATCTGACATTCGTGAAACCGCATCTGAATTGTTTTAGAATTTCAGAAAATCTTCTTTGGTGTAGTTGTCCAGACCTAATGTTTTTAGTGTTCTCGGTGCCTCTGCCCAGAAATCCCGTTTCATCATCAAGCTAACAATCGTGACCAGTGCTTTCATAGCCGGTACTTCCACACCGATCCGGTCAGCAAGCTCGATCCAGAAAATCATAGTGCAGCCCAGATCTTCTGTATAATAGCGGTGATCCAGCTGGGATTGTGCCTTAATGCCGGCAAAACCAGCAGAGGTGCTGTAATTGAGACAATAATCCTCGATAACCTTGTCGGCATAACCCTGACGGAAAGCCTTTTGCGGGCTTTTTTCCACGGACAGACCCAAGCCTGCGGCAATGCTGGCACGCTCGTTGTCAAAAGCCTCCATCAAATTACCGACAGCCGGTGTGATACCCTCGTGGTAGAACTCAAAATCACCGTGAGTCCGTTCAATCAGCCCGGCATTCAATGTGGTAACGACGGGATGGATGATGGGATTAGAGTTGGCAAGGGTGGTCTGCAAAACGCTTTCAGCCTTCTCCAAGCCACAGAAAATCGGTTTTACGGCATCAAATACCTTTGCGCCTTTTTCTCTGGGAAGAGTGGCAATAGTGCATGCGGCCAATAATTTGTGATAGACCTCGATGGTAGCCGGACCGGTAATTCGGACGGCATAGGGCAAGGTGTTGGTTTCAGAAACAGAAATGCGGTTGTCTGTAACCGCAAGCCCAAGGGCGTTCTTAAAGGTGAGCGCGCCCATGCAAGAACCGGGCATCATAATGTAATCCTGACCCTCTGTTACATAGGGTGCGCAGGCTTTTGCAAAGGGTTCTGTGCTGTAAGAAGGGCCGACGGCAATGATCAGCTCTGCACCGGGAACCACTTGGCTGATATCGGTGCCTGCGTAAGCCACCTTCTGAAAGCCGCTTAGCTTGCCGGTGGCATAGATGCCGCCGGCTTCAGCGATGGCATCTATGGATTTGCGGAATTGCGGGAAATCAAACATATAAACATCATGACCTTTTTCCGCGCATTCAAAGGCTGCCGCATGGGCTCCGTTTCCGGAACCAAGAATTGCTATTTTCATATTTTCTTTCTCCTTTTGTGGTATGTGTGATTGGGAGTACTGAATGTAGTTCTTGTCACCGACTTACTATTGGCGGAGACTTCGCCCGTTGACGATTTCCGGAAGTAGGACGGCGACCATAATGAGTGTGCCGCCCAAGTACCAGACAGATGGCGGCAAACGTCCACACCGCAAAGGATAAAGCAGCCTGTCAGTAGGCCTATATAGATTTTTTAAGATGGGTGTCTTCAGTATGCCTACGATGCCCATCCCTTCCGCGGTGTTCAAGTCGTTGCCTATACGATAACATACAGCTTGACTTTTTGGTTGCGAAGAATTATAATGAAGGTATGAAAAAAATTCATACCAAAAGGAGGAGCCGGTATGGAAACTTTTAAAATCAAGGCGATTTTGGCTGCTGCGCAGTATAAGAGTATGTCCCAGGCAGCGGAGGAGTTTTCCTATACGCAGTCAGCCTTTTCTCATATGACGGCTTCCTTTGAAAAAGAGCTGGGTGTACAGCTGTTTCACCGCACCTCTAAGGGTGTTGAGTGGACCGACGCCGGCAAGGCACTGTATCCGAAACTTTGCGCGATACTGCAGTGCGAGGAGGAGTTGCTGCGTGCTGCTTCCGAGCAGTCGGAGAATACACGCCTCCAATTACGGATCGCCACCTACTCCAGCATTTCCAGAAACTATCTGTCTTCTGTGCTTCACGCATTTAAGGAGGCGCATCCGGAGATCCACTTGTCCGTGGCGGTATCCGATGTTCTGACAGGGTGGTTGGAAGAAGATCGTGCGGACATTATTTTTGCAGATAGGTCAGCGGCTGGAAATAATGAATGGGTTACGATCATGGAAGACGAATATTTGGTGCTTGCCCCGTCGCATATGCTGCAGGGACGCGACGAAATTACCCGGGAAGAGCTCTATGGTTACCCCCAAATTTTTACAGCTGACAAGCCGTTACAGAAATATTTTGATATTTCCCGGTTCCGGGAGATAACCTATTTCAGGTCGGAGGATGACCTCTCGGTGGTCAATATGGTGCGCGCCGGCATGGGAATCACTGTTCAGCCGGCACTGGCCCTTCGTGGAAATACAGAGGGAATGCATCTTCTGCATTTGACGCCCCGCTTGAACCGAACCCTTGGCTTTGCATATAGAAAGAAATACAAGAAAAGAATAGAACTTTCCACCTTTATTCGGTTTATTACAAAATAGCGCTGCTGTGGAAACAAACAAAATACCCCTTGATTTCCAAATATGTTGGAAATCAAGGGGATTTATCTGCTCCTTCTGCCATTGCGAGGGCTGCGAGCTCTTGGCAATCTACGGTGGTTATGATGAAAATCAGTAGGTTTATTAAATTTCGTCCAAGGGGAACAAAGGCCGGATGATCTTTTTGTAGTCGAAAACAGACAGGTCGGCGCAATGGATGCCCGGGGTCTCTACAGGAACGATAAGGCCTGCGTGCTCCTTGAAATAGGCACGGAAGTGATGGGTGGATTTGATGGCGATGATTTTACAATCCGCCGGGTCGATACCTAAGGCCCGGATCAGACCGTCATCGTAGGATTGACATTGGGAGGAACCTACCAGAATGTCTACATTACCTACTCGGATGCGGCCGGATAGTTTCATATTCCAGCACGTACCTTTATAAAGCGGGGATCTGCTTATGAATTGCCCATCGCAGACAGAAACTACATAGGCGTCCTTTAATTCGATTGGCTCGCCGTGTAGCTTCTCGATCTTTCCGCCCAAAGACAGGTCTACCCTGTTGCCCGGACCTGCCGCAGCGATTTTTTCAGCCGCTTCCGGGTCGAAGATAAAGCAGAATACGCTGCCGGGCAGATTTTGCCGGAGCATCTGCCGCAGCAGATGGGTGCCATCACCGGGCGCGCCGCCGCCGGGATTGTCGGAGGCTTCGTTGAGAAGTACATAGCCTTCGCCCTGATAGGCTTTGGCAATTTCCAGAGCCTTTTCTGCGCTGTTGATGACAGGGCGCAGCTCCTCTCGCCTGCTCCATATATAATCTGCAAGTTCCTGAGCCGCTTCCTGCACGCCATCAAAGCCTACCGTTACAATTGAGGAGGAGGCATATTTGGTGTCCGCGTAGGGGAAACCGTGGTAGAAGGTGGCGTCCAAAAGATTGTGGGATTTGACATAGTCGGCAAAATACTGCTTAATGGAAATAAACGGCTCTTCCAGTGTGCAGCCTGCTGCGGGAATGACGAACATAGGCAGCTGCACATAAGCATTATGGGGCTTTTTGCCGGTGGTGAGGATGTCATAAAGACTCTTCATTGCAAGTCTGCCTGCATCATACATATCGGTGTGGGGATATTCCTTGATGCCGAACAGACCGTCAGCCAATTTTGCCATCTCCGGAGAGATGTTGCCGTGAAGGTCCAGAGGGACGGTGATGGGCATATCCGGGCCAACCACATCCCGGAACTTTTGCAGCACATACGCTTCCAGATCGTCAATGCCCTCTGCACCGCCGGCACCGTGAAGCACGAAGCAAATGCCGTCGATTTCATCCTTGCAGGCAATCAGATCCTCCATAATGGGGTCCATCAGCTGCTGCATACAGGCTTTGGTGAAGGGCGGGAATGCCACATCTATTCGGCTGGTGCATACCATTTCCACTCCGTTAGCCTCGCAAAAATCCACAATGCCGCCCAAAAAACCCACGCCCCGTGAGTGGTTAATGATATCTTGCCCACGCACGATGTTTACGGTCTGTGTAACACGATTGTAATCTGTTAAGGTAGATGCCATGGTGTTGCATTCCTGGCTGAAGCAACCGGTAAAAATTTTCATAAAATCCCTTCTTTTTCAGTGTTCTTAGATGGTTTGCTTTCTTTATAGCAACTGTAATTGTATCCAAATTATTATATAACGCTAAGGTTTTGCTGTCAAGGAAAGTATGTTCGCTTCTACCGCCTTTGTTCTGGTATATCTTCTTTTCTACATAACAATGCCCCCCAATGTAGTTGTTGTCCTACATTAGGGGGGATTTTGTCTATTGCCTATTTTGCCGGTTCGGTTCAGCTTTTGACTGAGGATTTTTGCACGTGAGTAAACGCACATAATCTTGAAGATGGTGTTAATCGTAAAATAATTGTCCGTTATCCATTGTCCATTGGGCACACTTGTGCTATAATGGTCAAAAACGGATGCTAGGGGGCGGCGTTATGATCTGTCTTTTTGATTTGGCATCCTCACAATAACAGGAAAACTTGTTGCTAATTCTTTTTAGGAGGCTTTTTTATGGAAATGGCGAAGGATCTTGCCAAAAAGCATGCGCAACTGATGCTGGACGCAGAGCGTTGGATTTGGGCTCATCCCGAGACCGGCTACAGGGAGTGGAAGACCCACGAATACTTAGAAACCGCGTTTGCTAAACTGGGGTACGAACTGAATCTGGCCGGTGATATCCCCGGTTTTACCGTGGAAATTGACACCGGCAAGCCCGGTCCCAAAATCGCTGTTTTTGGTGAGTTGGACTCGGTCATCTGCGCGTCTCACCCGGAGGCTGACCCGGAAACCGGTGCCGTCCATACCTGCGGCCATAACTGCCAGGCTGCTGCCCTGCTAGGTTTGGCCGCTATGCTGAAGGAGCCGGGCGCTCTGGACGGTATGTGCGGCAAAATTTTGCTGGTAGCCGTCCCCGCTGAGGAGCTTTTGGAATTGGAATACCGGGAAGAACTGCGGAAAAAGGGCGTAATTAAATACTTTGGCGGCAAGCCGGAGTTTATGTGGAGAGGTCTGCTGGACGGGGTGGATATGTCCTTTTTAGTACACACCGACGGCTACGGACGGTCCGTTGCCGGTATCTCCGGTGGCTCTAACGGCTGCCTGCTGAAGAACATCCGCTTCGAGGGCAAGGCCTCCCACGCAGGCGGCTCCCCGCACAGGGGCATCAACGCCCTGTATGCCGCCAATCTGGCCCTAAGCGCCATCAATGCCCTGCGGGAGACCTTTCAGGACAGTTCCCACATCCGGGTCCACCCCATCATCACCAAGGGCGGCGATATCGTTAACGCCATTCCCGATACGGTAACCATGGAATGCTATGTCCGCGGCGCCACCATGGAAGACATCGTGAACGTCAACACGAAAGTCAACCGGGCCCTGGCCGCTTCCGCTGCCGCTATAGGCGCAAAAGTCCACCTGCGGGATACCCCCGGCTACTATCCCGGGATCTACCCCAAAGCCTGCTTTGCCATGCTGGAGAATGCTATGGGTCAGGTTGCGGAGGAGGTGATGGTGAACCCCGCTGATTGGACAACCGGCTGCACCGATATGGGCGATGTGGGCGCGGTAATGCCCGCCCTGCACCCCTGGATCGGCGGCGCCGTCGGCACTTTCCACGGTGCGGATATGTACATCGTCAATCCGCAGGCAGCAGTGGTGGATTCTGCCGAACTGCAGTACGTGATGCTGCACACCTTCCTGGATAACGATGCCAAGAACGCCAAAGAAGTCATCGCCGACTACAAACCGGCCTTTGCCTCCTTCCAGGAGTACTTTGACTTTACTGACAGTCTGAATCTGGATGTAGACGCGGTCTCTCACGAAGACGGCAAAACTACCTTGATTTATTCCACACAGGGCAACAAATAGTCCCGTAACGCAACCGGCGAACGCCTCTGATACTAACCCGGAGAACGGCAATGTCGTTCTCCGGGTTTATAATTTGGATAAAGGAGAGATGCCACATCAGCAACATCTCTCCTCCAACATTAAATTATACGGCTTCCTCGACCTGTTGATATGGAACAAGGGATGGAATTATCCCTGATAACGAAGAACAGGCTCTCTGGCTGCCTTGACCTCATCGGGCCGGGCAATTTGCGCATTGTGCGGTGCGCCGTGCATGTACGCGGGATCCTTGTATCCCAATTCGTACAGGCTGCGGAACACCTGAGCTGCCCAATCCAGGGTGTCCCGGGATTCGGTCTCAGTGGGCTCCAGCATCAATGCCTCATGGACGATCAGGGGGAAGTACATCGTGGGCGGGTGCATTCCGTTGTCGATCAGGCTCTTAGCCACATCCAAGGCGGAAACGCCGGTCTCCTTCTTGAATTTGGACAGATCCAAGACGAATTCGTGCATGCAGATCCGGTCAAATGCAGGCTCAAAGGTTCCTTTGATCTTCGCCTGCAGATAGTTGGCGTTGAGGACTGCATTTTTGGCAGCTTCGGGAATGCCGTACTTGCCCAGGGACAGGATGTAGGTCATAGCCTTTACCACAACCAGGAAGTTGCCTGCGAAGGCCTTGACCTGGATGTGCCCGGGGCCGGCCATCATCGCGGACTGGGGCAGATACTGTGCCAAATGCTTCTTGCAGCCCACTGCACCGCTGCCGGGGCCACCGCCACCATGCGGGGTAGCAAAGGTTTTGTGCAGATTCAGGTGGATGCAGTCAAAGCCCATATCACCGGGACGGACAACACCCATAACCGCATTCAGGTTGGCACCGTCATAGTAGCACAGACCGCCGGCTTCGTGTACAAGACGGGTAATCTCAAGAATGTTCTCGTCAAAAATACCCACGGTGTTGGGGTTAGTCAGCATCAGACCGGCAGTATCATCACCCAGAGCCTGCTTCAAGGCCTCCAAATCCACACAGCCGTTGGGGGCGGAGGGGATATTGACCACAGTATAACCGCACATAGTTGCAGTCGCAGGGTTGGTGCCATGAGCAGAATCGGGAACGATGATCTTGGTACGCTTGCTGTCGCCCCGGGCATCGTGATACTGCTTGATCAGCAGCACACCGGTAAACTCGCCGTGGGCACCGGCAGCAGGCTGGAAGGTCATATCGTCCATGCCGGTGATTTCACACAGCAGGGTACGGGCGGTGTCCAGCACCTCCTGGCAGCCGGCAGTGGTGTGCTTGGGAGCCAGGGGATGGACGCCGGTAAAGCCGGGAAGGGCGGCCATTTCCTCGTCAATGCGGGGATTATACTTCATTGTGCAGGAACCAAGGGGGTAGAAACCGGAGTTGACACCGTGCACCCGCTTGTTCAGTTCCGTATAGTGTCTGCTCAAATCGGTCTCACCAATCTCGGGCAGCTTGGGGGCTTCGGTGCGAATCAGGTTGGCAGGCATTGCCACTTCTTCCACATCACAACCGGGCAGATACTCCATGCCGCGACCGGCAACGCTCTTTTCAAATATCAGCTTCATGCGCCAAGCACCTCCTTCACCACGGCAACAGCCTTATCCAGCTGCTCCTTGGAAACCTTTTCTGTGGCGCACCACAGTACACCGCCATCTACCGGCAGACCGCCCAGAATATCTGCATTTTCCAGGGCTTTCAGAACTTCCTCTGCCTTGGGCATAACAGTGACGAATTCATGGAAATATTCACCGGTATGGGCCATGGTTACACCCGGAAGCTTACACAGCTCCTGGGCCAGATAGTGGGCCTTTGCCATAGATTGACGGGCTGCCTGTGCAAGACCGTTGGGGCCCATTGCAGACAGATACAGACCTGCGGTCAGAGCGCACAGCGCCTGGTTGGAACAGATATTGGAGCTGGCCTTTTCACGGCGGATATGCTGCTCACGGGCTTGCAGAGACAGCACGAAAGCCCGCTCGCCCTTGGCATCCACGGTCTGACCTACGATGCGGCCGGGCAGCTTACGCATATATTTGCCGGTGGTAGCCATATAGCCCAGGTAGGGGCCGCCATAGCTCAGAGGCATACCCAAAGGCTGGGCCTCGCCCACAGCGATATCAGCACCCATTTCTCTGGGGGTCTTCATAATGCCCAGAGCGATGGGGTTGCAGCCCAGAACAAATACAGAACCGTTGGCGTGTACGGCCTCGGCAATGGCTTCGGCATCCTCAAACTGGCCATAGAAATTGGGCTGCTGAACATAGACAGAGGCAACTTCACCGTTCAGTTGCTCCTTCAGAGCGTCCAAATCCGTCTTGCCGTCCTTCGCAGGAATGACCACCAGCTTATCACCGGTGCCGTAGCAGTATGTACGGACGGTGTTGATCACATCGGGGTGGGCTGCGCCGGAAATCAGCGTTACTTTCCGATTCCGGTCGCGGCACATTGCAGCGGCTTCCGCAGCAGCGGTTGCGCCGTCGTATACAGAGGCGTTGGACACCTCCATGCCAGTGAGCTCGCAGATGCAGGTCTGGTATTCAAAAATAGACTGCAGAATTCCCTGGCTCATTTCTGCCTGGTAAGGGGTGTAGGCAGTCAGGAATTCTTCCTTGGCGGGAATGTATTTGACAATGCTGGGGATGTAATGATCGTAGGCACCGGCACCCCGCAGAACAGTGGAAAACACGCGGTTCTTTGCCGCCATGGCATTCACTGTCCGGCTCACTGCCAGCTCACTTAAACCTTCGGGGATGTTCAGCGCGCCATCTTCCAGATACATTTCAGCGGGAACGTCCTTATAAAGGTCGCGGTAATCGGTCAGACCTACAGCCTTGAGCATCTCCAGCCGTTCCTCCTGGGTGGAGGGAATGTAGCTGGCCATAGATTATTCCTCCTCAGCGCAATGGGCTTCGTAAGCGGCGGCGTCCAGCAGCTCTTCCTCTGCAGTAACATTCTCCACCTTGATGATCCATGCGCTGTAAGGATCCTGGTTCAGCAGTTCGGGAGAATCATCCAGCTCGTCGTTAACAGCGCAGATCACACCGGAAACAGGGGAGATCAGATCAGAAACCGCCTTAACGGATTCAACATCGCCAAAGCTCTCGCCGGCAGTGGCCTGTGCGCCTACAGTGGGCAGACCCACATATACAACATCGCCCAGAGCGCTCTGTGCGAAGGCAGAGATGCCGATGACGGCGATGCCGTCTTCGTACTTAACCCATTCGTGGGACTTGGAATACTTCAGATCAGTGGGATTGTTCATGGTAATTACCTCCAAAAATAAAAAATTTGATTTATCGTTCCCGCAACGCAGGGAAATTACACGGAAATAACAGCCTTACCGTAGGGAGGCTCATTCTGAATCATGTGCTTTGCAACCGGCTTTGCCTTCAGCCGTTTGCCACGCACATCGATTTCGAACACATCGTCTGCGCCAATAGTGCTGTCAATATAGGCAAAGCCAATGGAACGCTTGCCGGTGGTGTCCAAAATCTCCCCGTTCTCGTCAAAATTGTAGTAGGGGACCATTGTGCCTGAGGTAACCCAGCCGATATGCCGGTCATCCTTGTAGATTTCCATACCGGTTCGCATAACGCCCCGGTCGATCAAGGCAATGGGCACGACCTTTTTGGCGGTACCGTTTTCCTTTTGGGCCTTCAGGATGTCTTTGGCAATGAGGTCTGTCTTTTCGTCTGCAAAGCTGACTGCAAATTTGGCAAGGGACACAGCAAAGATGGGCATCTCAGCACCGCTGGCGTCAGTACCCATTTCGTGACCGTACAGAGGAAGTCCTGCCTCCAGGCGCAGGGTGTCGCGGGCACCCAATGCGGTAGGCTGGGCACCTAGTTCGATCAGACGGTTCCACAGCCAGTTGACTTCTGCGGCATCGATAAACAGCTCCCAACCGATGGGGTCTCCGGTGTAACCGGTTTTAGAAACCCGGACAGTGCGGCCTTCCATAGTCAATTCATTCAAATCATTTTTCTTGGGGCCGGAGATCTCGGCACCACCGGAAAGGACCTTCAGAATTTTCTCTGCATCAGGACCCTGGACGGCAATGGAAGAATATGTATCCGTAATGTTGGTGATGGTGCAGTTGTAATCGGGCAGGTACTTGGCAAAATGGGCCAAATCCTTATCCGTATTGGATGCATTGACGATGAGCATATAGCGGTCATTTTCATACATATACAGGTAGGCATCGTCTACTGCGCCACCGGTCTCAGTGGGGATAATGCAGTATTGCGCCCGGCCGGGTACCAGTGCAGCCACATTGCTGGACAGAACCTTCTGCAGGAAGGCTACGCGGTCCGGTCCTTCCACGATGAGACGACCCATATGGGACACATCGAAGATACCGCAGTGCTTACGGTCGTACAGATGCTCGCTGACAATGCCGGCAGGATACTGAATGGGCATTTCCCAACCGCCAAAGTCCACCATGGTCGCGCCCGCGGCAACATGGGCATCGTAAAGAGGGGTTCGCTTCAATTCGGACATAGTTGTTTTCTCCTTTGCATAATGGATTTAAATAACCATTAAAAATAAACATGAAAAAGGGCACAAAATACACCTAAGCATTTTGTGCCTCTGCTGAATATTACCTGAGAGATTCCCGGGATTGCCCGGTTGCACCTTCGGCGTGGGAGAAACCCACTCTACAGAGTATCGTCATAGTCCAGTCCTTTTGCCTGAGAGTTTTTGCTTTCCCCTTCGGCGCCGTTTCCCGATCTCTCCTGAGCTAATCGTCCGATCATATTCTATTTCAAACTGCTGTGATTGTAACATATTCTTGTCCCCGTGTCAAGAACAGGCCTTGAATTATACAGCAGAAAAACAGCAAACATATGCAGATTGACAAACCGTCTTTTAAGGATATATAATTTAAGGAAAGGAGGGATTGTTATGCGTATCGTGTGTTTCGGCGATTCCAACACCTATGGCTATGACCCCCGGGACCCTCTGGGCGGTCGCTATGATGCCAAAAGCCGCTGGGTGGACCTGCTGGCAGAAAAAACCGGCTGGCAAGTGCGCAACCGGGGACAGAACGGTCGGACAATTCCTCTCAGGTACGAGCAGGTAGAGCGACTGCTGAAGGCCAATGCACCGGTAGATATTTTGCTTGTTATGTTGGGAACCAATGACCTTCTGCAGGGTATCGGCATCCAGGAAATAACTGACCGTATGGAGAATTTTCTGATGCATGTACGCCCGCTTTGTAAACAAATCCTGCTGGTAGCACCACCGCCAATGCAATATGGTCAGTGGGTAACCGATGCGCATTTATTGGAGGCATCTGTGCAACTTGGAGAAGCTTTCCGTAGGGTTTCTGAAAGATTGGATATTTCTTTTGCCGATGCCGGACAGTGGAATGTGGAAATAGCCTTTGATGGCGTGCATCTCACCGAGGAGGGAAATCGAAATTTTGCTGAAGGGATGAAAACCCGATTGATGCTGTAAACCGGGGATCACAGCCCCAAATTCTGCCAACAGAGAGTGATTTGTCAAACTAAGCGCAACAAGGAGTTGAAAAGCTGAAAAATACTAATAAAAACCGCGGAAAGTATTATATCGATGGACAATAATAAATATCCTCTTAGGCGTAGTTAATGGAGTTATATTAGCAGATATAATAAGTTAGCTATTCAGCCAATAACCAAAGCCTACCGGCACGATCAAGTGGGGATAAGTATAAAAAATGCCACCTGCGAATGAACGCAGATGGCATATTTTTATGATGTCAGAGAATAATCCAAATTATTCCCACTCGATGGCGGTTTTTTGGCTTTGTAGATATGTAGTGGTTACTGGTATATTAGCAGTGCAGATGTAGTGCTATTATACCGGTTATTTTCTTTTACCGGACTTTTGTTGGTCAAAAGTTGGTCACGGTTTCAGATGATTTTGCAGTTCGAATAGCCAATCAGGCGTATGATTACCGATGGTTCGCAATTCGCCATTGCAATACTCTGCTACTTTTACAAACCCGTTATCATTATCATAAAACTCTGCTTCGTCACAGTAAGGAAGAACTTTTGCAACAGCTTCCCAACGGCCGGAGAAACGGCGTTCCACATCGTCTTTAGGGATGTTGTGTCCACCGCGCTTGACCCGGTTGTCGATTCGCACAAGACTTTCGGACAGGGTGTCCAATCCTACATAGAACATTCTGATATGGTAACCCAACTCTTTAACTTCTTTAGCAGTGGCTTCCGTCTTATAACCGGAAAGGGTGGTCTCCTGCGTGAAGGATACATTACGATTAATGCAATCACGGATCATGGTTAAAGCAGCCTTGCCGCCGGCAAGGGGATTGCCACCAAGTTCTGCTGTAATTTTGTCAACATCAATAATAACGCCCAGATCTGTTGTTCGCTCTTTCAGAACACCGGTGAAACTGGATTTGCCAACACCGTTGACGCCGCCGATGATTGTATATGTTTTCATGTGACCACCTCTTGCTCAATTATACCCACTCTAATTACCAAAATCAACTGTTATTTAAAATTGGCAAATAGATTTTGCAATTGAAACATCTGTGACCTCTATTTCGTTTGGAAATCAATATAACCAGCATAATATGGATGTGAGCGTGATGGCCCGATAACCATCACGCTCAAATAGCATAGAATATAAAATCCGGTTACTCCCACTCGATGGTGCCGATAGGCTTGGGTGTGAGGTCGAATACCACGCGGTTGATACCGGGGACTTCGTGGGTGATTCTATGGGTGATGTGGTGCAAAACGGGGTAGGGGATTTCTTCGATGGTGGCGGTCATGGCATCTACTGTGTTCACAGCGCGCAAAATGGCAGGCCAACCCTCGTACCGCTTGCCGTCCTTCACGCCCACGCTCTTGAAATCGGGGACGGAGATAAAGTACTGCCAAACCTTATCGGCAAGACCGTTTTTATCAAATTCCTCACGCAAAATGGCATCGGCCTCGCGCAGAGCGTGCAGGCGGTCGCGCGTAATCGCACCGAGGCAACGAACGCCCAAGCCGGGACCGGGGAAGGGTTGGCGATAGACCATGGCATGGGGCAGACCCAACGCTTCACCGACGACACGCACTTCGTCTTTATACAGCAGTTTGACCGGCTCGACCAGCTCCATTTCCATTTCCTCGGGCAGACCGCCGACATTGTGGTGCGCTTTTACGCCCTTGGATTCGATGATGTCGGGGTAAATAGTGCCCTGCGCCAAGAAGGAGATACCGGACAGCTTGGCGGATTCCTCGTCAAAGACCTTGATGAATTCCTCACCGATAATCTTGCGCTTGCGCTCCGGCTCGGCAACACCGGCCAGCAGGTCCAAAAAGCGGTCGGTTGCATCTACATAAATGAGGTTTGCGTCCAGTTCTTGACCGAAGATGCGTAAAACATCCTCGCTCTCGCCCTTGCGCATAAGACCGTGGTTTACATGGACACAGGTTAGTTGCTTGCCGATTGCCTTGATAAGCAACGCGGCAACCACAGAAGAGTCTACGCCGCCGCTTAGGGCCAACAGGACCTTTTTATCGCCCACCTGCGCGCGGACAGCGGCGACCTGCTCGGCAATAAATGCATCAGCCAAGGCTTTGGTGGTGATGCGCTCCATAGATTCGGGACGGACAGAATTACACATAATTGGATTCCTCCATATTCAAAGTCAAAAATATACTGTGTATTATACAACTGTTTTGCACGCTACGCAAGAAAAAAATACGCAATCCGACAATTTTTTTAGTCCAGCGCCAAGCCGAAATAGGTGGGTGTGGGGCAATCTGCCTGCAACGGCAGGAACATCGCAAACGGGCGTTGTGCGCCCAATGTACGGAAGTGGCCTTGCGGAAGTCGGAGCGCGCGTAAAATAGCGGGTGCGGCTTGCGTGTTACCCAAAAGCTCTTGCGCATGCAAGGTGTTATCCTCCACAGATGCCAAAAGCAGAAAATCCGCACCGGCGTAAAAGCGCGCGTAGGTTTGCAGATAGGAAAGCGTTTCCTTCTCCTGCACGATACCGCCGACGGGGAGATAGGTCTTGCGCAAAGTCGCGTAGCGGTCGGCATCGATTTCGGTTAAGGCAACGGGTGTATCGCCCCAAGAGGCGGAAAATTCTGTGATGGTGGTGGCGGTGCGGTAACCGACTTTTTCGTAAAAATCAAAGAGGGACTGACTGCTTGGCACTAAGATTGCGCCTGCGTAGCCTTGCTGGGTTAAGCGCGTATGGGTGCTGTCCAGCAGGCGATGGGCAAGGCCCTTGCCCTGGTGGTCTTTCGCGGTTGCGACGGCATAGATATAGGCAAGCTTGTGTCCACAGCATTGACAGTCAAACCAATAAAGGGCGCTGACCGGCACACCGTTTTCCAAAATGCAATTGGTGCGCGTGTCCGAAAAAGCGACCGCGAAAAAGGCATCTATCGTTTCTTGGGTATCGGCAAAGGCCTCAATCCACAGATTGCGCAAATCAGCAATCATACCCGTCCTCCTTTAGACACGCCCAGCTTTTTTCAATCAAATGGTCCGGATAGTAGGACAGTTTTGCCTTTCGCAGACCCTCTAAGCCCAAATCATCCTCGCGATTCAAAAACCGCAGGTCGGGGTATGATTCCTTGAGATAACGGGCAAATTCTCGATTGATAACCGTATATGCCCCTTCAAGACCTTCCAATGCCTTTTCAAAATGCACATCGAAGGTATGCGCGGATAGGGCAGAGCCCATCGTCATCGCGATAATACGCCCTTTTTCCATAAGGAGCAGACCTTCCATACCCAATTCCTCGCGGTAACGCAGAGCTTTGGTTATGGCGACTTGTTCTAAGTGGAAGCTTGCGGTGGGGTCGGAGATTTTTCGTTGGGCGTACCACTGCTCCAGCATGGCAAGGACCTGCGGTGTGTTTTCGCGGGTAATCGGTGCGGTGGTGCAATTGGGGTGAAGCAGGCGGAAGTGGTTAAAATGGTTGCGCTTTTTTTGGAGCTTTTTTCCTTTTAATTCCGCAAGGGCATCGATGGAATAGATATAGTCAAAGCCTTCACGGTCCGGCTGAAAGTAAAATGCACCGGGATACCAATTCTCGAGCTTCTCTTTGTCGGCAGGGGTTAGGCTGGTGAGCCGACAGGGGATACCGCGCTTGTGCGCATCGGAGATGATGGCATCCAATGTGGGCTTTAGATTCTCGCCAAGTGGGAACAAGTAGACACTTTTTCGGTTGAATTGGCAGAAAAATGCCAAATTCCCCTCATGAATGGTGGCTTTTTGCCGACCCCATAGAAAGAGATTTGCAAAATTATATTCACAGCCGCGCTCCGTACAATGTAGCAAAAAGCGGTCATACAGAGGCTTGTCCTCCGGCTTCAAAGCGACAAAATTCAGCATGATGGTTCACATCCTTTGTCAGATTAGCATATCACAATTTTCTCAATTTTACAATGGAGTTGACAAATATTCTATGGTGGGGATAAAATACAGGCAGAAAAAAGAAAGGAGTGCACACCATGGATTCCGAAAGTAGTGCGAATATACCTGGTCGAAGTAGGCGGAAGTCCGTGGGTGGGCCCGGCTGATTTTGGCACAGGTGTTACTTTTTGGTAAGGAGGAACACCTATGAATAAGCAATTTGAAAGCGTGAAAAACGCGCTGGTAACGATGCTGGAGGAAAAGCAGTACGGCGCTTTGCGCGAAATATTGATTGCGATGAATCCTGCGGATATCGGGGCAATTTTTGCCGGCTTGCAGGATCAAAAAATATCGCTCTTATTCCGTTTGCTACCCAAGGAGTTGGCGGCGGAAACCTTTGTAGAAATGGATTCGGACGACCAAGCGCTTTTGATTCGGGGCTTTTCCGATAACGAACTAAAAGAAATTTTGGACGAACTGTATGTTGATGATGCCGCTGCGCTGGTTGAGGAGATGCCTGCGAATGTGGTGCGGAGGATTCTAAAGACCGCAGAGCCGGAGATGCGGCAGTCTATCAATCAAATTCTGCAATATCCCGAAAATTCCGCTGGCTCGTTGATGACTACGGAATATGTGTCCTTAAAGCCGGATATGACCGTGGGAGAGAGTATCCTGCGGATTCGTCGGCAGGGCGTGGATAAGGAAACGATTTACACCTGCTATGTTACCAAGGACAGGACACTTTTGGGCTTGGTTACGGTGAAGGATTTATTGCTGGCAGAGGACGACGAAACGCGAGTGGAAGATATTATGTCAACCAATATGGTTTTCGTTACCACGCACACCGACCAAGAAGAGGTGGCGCGGTTGTTCGGCAAATATGACCTGCTGGCGTTACCTGTGGTGGATAGAGAGAGCCGTATGGTCGGCATTGTAACCTTCGACGATGCGATGGATGTTATCGAAGAGGAAACCACCGAGGATATCGAACTGATGGGTGGTATGTTGCCGTCGGAAAAGACCTATTTGAAAAGCAGTATTTGGGAATTGTTCAAAAATCGGATTCCCTGGCTTCTGCTGCTGATGGTGTCGGCAACCTTTACGGGAATGATAATTACCGCGTTTGAGGACGCCCTGGCGACGCAGGTGGCGTTGACCGCCTTCATTCCGATGCTGATGGGTACGGGTGGTAATTCCGGCTCGCAATCCTCGGTTACGATTATTCGTGCCTTGAGCTTGGACGAGTTGAAATTCTCCGATTTGCCGACTGTATTGTGGAAAGAGATTCGTACCTCGGTGCTGTGCGGCGTGGTGCTTTCGGTGGTCTGTTTTGTGAAAATTTGGTTGGTGGACAGATGCCTTATGGGCAATACGCAAATTACGCTTTTGGTTGACGGTGTGGTCTGCCTGGCGTTGCTGGTAACTGTGGTGATGGCAAAAATTGTGGGCGCGGTATTGCCGATGCTTGCCAAACGGGTTAAATTAGACCCTGCGGTTATGGCAAGTCCGTTTATCACAACCATTGTAGATGCCCTGTCCCTTGTGGCATACTTTTTGTTTGCCGATATGCTGTTACAGATATAAGATACGGGCGGTCGTACAGACCGCCCGTTTTTTCTATTTTTCCATACGCTTCTTTTTGTCCAGCGTGCCTTCCTGCCAGCCTGCAGGTTTACTGCAAATCGGGCAAGGGTCTACGGCACGCGTGCCTTCGTAGGTATAACCGCAATTGAGGCATCGCCAGAGGATGGGGGTGTCTTTTTCTGTGAGTGTTTCGGCTTTTAGCTGTTCGTACAGTTGCTGAAAAACATTGTGGTGGACACCTTCAACGCGCGCAATCAGCATCCAAAGCCGCGCCGCCTCGGTGCAGGTTTCCCGTCGTGCAATCTCGGAGAAAGCAGGATAGGCGTTGTCGTGTTCGTGCAATTCCCCTTCCGCGGCAAATTGCAGGTTTTCAAGTGTGTTCCCCAATTGGAACGGATAGCCTGCGTTAATATCAATATTGGGCGCACAGCCACCCAATTTTTCCAACTGTTCCAAAAATTCCTCTGCGTGGACAGCCTCGTTGGCGGCTGTTTCCTCGAATATCTGTGCTATCCACTCGTAGCCCTCTTTTCGGGCTACCTGCGCATAGACGGTATAACGGGTTCTCGCTTGGGATTCCCCGGCAAAGGACCGGGCTAAATTTTGCATAGTTTCGTTCATAGCATCTCCTCCTTATGGCAGGATACCCAAAAGTGGGAGAATTATACAAAATCTGACCCTATATTTTGGAATAAAATTGGGGCTGTATTTATTGCCAGAAGGTGTTATAATGCAGATAAATTCGAAAAGGGGGCGCGTTTATGAGCGAGAAAAATCAAATGTTACGGAAATTGTGTATGGCGGCATTGTTTGCCGCATTGTGCTACATCGGGTTTACTTATTGCAAAATTGATATTCCTGTGGGTGCGGAAAAGACCGCGTTCCACTTGGGGAATGTGTTTTGCGTACTTGCGGCATTGTTTTTGGGCGGATTTTGGGGTGGAATGTCCGGTGCTGTCGGTATGACGATTGCGGATTTGACCACCGCTTATGTAACCTCTGCACCGAAAACCTTTGTGCTGAAGCTGTGCATTGGTCTGATTACAGGTCTGCTTGCCCATAGAATCTTCCATTTGAGCAATGAGGGTCAGCGGAAGGTTGCTTTGCCGGTGGCAACAGTGCTCAGCTGTGCAGGCGGTATGGCATTTAATGTGGTGGCAGACCCTGTGGTGGGATATTTTTATAAGATGTACATACTTGGCGTACCCCAGCAGGCGGCAAGCATCTGGGCAAAAATGGGCGCGGTAACCACATCGGTCAATGCGGTTGTGGCGGTGATTGCGGCAACGGTCTTCTATTTGGCTCTGCGACCTGCTCTTAAGCGGAGCAACCTGCTACCTGTTGTGAAATGAGCGCACTAAGGCTCCCTTAAAAGGGAGCCTTTTGCTTTTCTAAAAGGACGATATAGGACTCGAGATAATCAATGTGTGTTCAGCTATGGGACCGGCACCCCTCTCCGGACGTCCGAAAACCGACAGGAAACATCGGCGCCGTAATAAAATCCGTCTTTTTCCCCGCCGGAATCAATTGACAAATATAGCAATTTGTGTCATACTATTACCAACAAAGTCCGTCGCAGGAAATCGATGAGGAAGAACATTTCCTTGCTGAGATTGTGGCCAACTTGGGCATCGTTGCCGATGCCGGCGCGGTCATGAAGGAAATGAACAAACTTATGAATAAAAAAATAATTACATCTGGAGGATTGTATTATGAGCAAGGTTTATTTAGTAAGTGCTAAGCGTAGCGCCATCGGCAGCATGCTGGGCAGCCTGAAGGACGCTGCTCCCACCTGGATCGGCGCCCAGGTCCTGAAGGCCGTGATCGAGGACGCTAAGATCGATCCGGCATGGCTGGACGAAGTGGTGGTGGGTAACGTGCTGCCCGCCGGCCTGAAGCAGGGCCCTGCCCGCCAGGTCGCCATCGGCGCCGGCGTTCCTGTGGAGATCCCCGCCTACTCCCTTAATATGGTTTGCGGCTCCGGTATGAAGGCAGTTATGAACGCCGCCACCGCCATTGCTGCAGGCAAAGCTGATCTCATCGCCGCAGGCGGCACCGAGATCATGTCCGGCGCTCCCTATCTGGTCCCTGGCAAGGTTCGCGGCGGCTGCAAGATGGGCGATATGAAAATGATCGACCATATGATATTTGACTCTCTTACGGATGCCTACAGCGGACAGCATATGGGCATCACGGCAGAAAACATCGTTGAAAAGCTCGGCATCAGTCGTGAG
>JAZNGK010000150.1:0-5341 GCA_045576395.1 Faecousia sp.
CCGCGTCCGTCAAGGCTGCCGAGGATGTTGCAAACAGCCTGCTGGGAGCCAAGGACCTTGAGGAATTGGACAAGGCAATTGCCGCTTTGGAAATAAACAAGGACAAGGAAAATGTTACCAGCACCAAAAATGAGCTTATCCTTTATACCCAGCTTCCCGAGGCACTCCAAGCTTGGCTGGCTGACGAAAAGCGTGTAGCCAACGAAATCGCAGTTATCCCGAGCGAATCCGTATCTACCGATGCCGACGGCAAGGAAGCCAAGACTATTTTGGGCTACTATGTCGTTCTGTTCCAAAGCCGCAACGACAACCTTGAGCCTTTGGCAAATGTACGCCACCTGCTTATTAAGTTCAAAGGCGGTACAACAGGCTCCGACGGAAACACCGTCTACTCCGATGCTGAAAAGGCTACCGCAAAGGCCGAAGCAGAAAAGCTTCTGCAGCAATGGAAGGACGGCGCCGCAACGGAAGAATCCTTCATTGAATTGGTCAAGGAACACTCCGAAGACACCTCTGCCGCAGATGGCGGTCTATTTGAGGATATTCATCGTGAATCCAATTATGTTCCCTCTTTCTTAGCTTGGTCTACCGATGTTGACCGCAAGACAGGTGATACCGATGTGCTTATCAGCGACTACGGCTATCATGTGATGTACTATGTAGGCGATGACGAAATGAACTATCGCGATTATATGATTTCCGAAGTTCTGCGTGCGGAAGATTCCCAGAAATGGTACGATGCCATTTATGATGCCGCAACCATCACCGCCGGAAAAACCAACCGTTTGAACCTGGATTATGTTATCGGTTCCGTTTTCTAATCAATGAATAAAAGCCACCTCCATTGGAAAGGATTTCCTTTGGAGGTGGTTTTTTATAAGCAACGTGTATTTATCTATTGCCGGTAGTGCCGCAGGGCTGGTAAACGGATTGTTCGGAGCCGGTGGCGGAATGGTGCTTGTACCCTTGCTGGGCAAAAAAACAGGTCTTTCCGAAACGGAACGCTTTCCTGCATCCATAGCGATTATTGCGCCAATTTGTGTGATTTCTCTGCTGTTTACGCCACAATGGACACTGACATTTCGACAGCTACTGCCCTATTTACTCGGCAGCCTGCTGGGCGGAATCGGCGCCGGAATATGGGGGCAACGCATCCCAACTGTATGGCTACACCGCATTTTGGGTGTGCTGATTCTTTGGGGAGGGATTCGGTATCTATGCTAGCATATATCACCCTGCCTGTGGCAATTCTTTGCGGTTTTTTAGCCGGTCTCGGTGTTGGCGGTGGCAGTCTTTTGTTGCTTTGGCTGACTATGGTGGTCGGTATGGAATATGCCGATGCGCGCATCATCAATCTGCTGTTTTTTCTGCCGTCGGCATTGGTTGCCACGCTGTTTCACCGAAAGCAAGGCTCGGTCAATCTCAAAAAAATACTGCCTGCCATAATGTTCGGCTGTATAGCGGCAGGCTTATTCTCCTTTATCGGACAACGAATTGACACCGCACTATTAAAGAAAATGTTTGGTGTCCTTTTGCTGTTCACCGGCATACGGGAGCTTCTTTACAAGCCAAAAGAAAAGTGATAAAGACTCCCTTTCGAGGGAGTCTTTCAAGCGAATTCTAAATTTACTTTTTTGTGCGAAAGGCCAAATAGGCTTCTAAGATGAGTGAAGCGGCAACCGCATCCACCGTATCTTTGCGTTTTTGACCGTGATAATTGTGTTGTGAGAGAATATTGTGCGCTTCTACCGTTGTTCTTCGTTCGTCCCACAGATGAACAGGCAAGCCTGTTGCTTCTGTCAGCTTTTCCGCAAATTCGCGGCACAGCTCGGCACGCGCACCCTCAGTTCCGTCCATATTCTTAGGCAGTCCCACTACTATCTCACCCACATCCGAAGATTTGACCATTGTGCAAATCTGCGCGATGGTCTTTTCCGCATTTCTGCTGTGAATCACCGTGGTGGTACCCACGATGCTACACAGAAGGTCAGAAACCGCAATTCCTGTGCGCGCATCGCCATAATCTACACCCATCACTCTTTTCATGGCATTCTTTCTCCTTAACTTTAATTTTACACCCATTATATAGCAAAATTCCCAAAAAATAAAGAAAAAAATTGTTGACTTCCACACACCCCTGTGTTAGAATGGTTCTACCTGTGAAAAAGGGCTTTTTTGTGCGCCCATTTTCAGCTCCGGGGCGGCAATTTGTAGTTGGCCGCTTCCTAAATCTTACTCTAGCCGGGGTGATACAGGGAGGCAATTTTTTAAGGAGGTGCCGTTATGCGCGTGAAAGTCACTTTGAGATGCTCCGAGTGCAAGCAAAGAAACTACAATTCCATGAAAAACAAGAAGAATGACCCTGACCGTCTCGAAATGAAGAAGTATTGCAGATTTTGCAAAAAGCACACCATTCACAACGAGACCAAGTAAGGAGGCCGCAAATGTCTGACGCAAAAAAGGAAAATTGGTTCAAAAGAACCTGGGGCGGTTTTTGCAGATACTTCCGTGAGCTCCGCAGCGAGCTGAAGAAGGTCGTCTGGTCCACCCCTAAGCAGGTCCTCAAGAGCACCCTTATCGTTTTGGCTTGCGTCCTCATCGTGGGCGTATTTATTTGGGTGTTTGACTTTGTTGCTCGTTTCGGCATTGATGCTTTAATCAAGGCCTTCAATTAAGGAGACGAGTTATGGCAGAAGCTGCAAAATGGTATGTTGTCCATACCTACTCCGGTTATGAAAACACCGTCAAGGCAACCATTGAAAAAACAGTACAGAGCCGTCAGCTGCAAGAGCAGATTGTCGCTATTGCAATTCCGCAGGAAACCGTTACGGAAATTACCGATGCAGGCGTAACCAAAACTTACGACCGCAAGCTGTACCCCGGTTATGTATTTGTGAAAATGGTCTACTCCGACGACACCTGGCATGTGATTCGTAATGTGCGCGGTGTTGCCGGCTTTGTGGGTGCATCCGGAAGCGACCCCTTCCCCTTAACCGATGATGAAGTTTATGAAATGGGCGTTGAAAAGCGCGAGATTGTGGTCAACTATGCAGTTGGCGATACCGTGCATATTCTCGACGGTCCTCTAAGCTCCTTCAACGGCGTAGTGGAGAGTCTGGAGGTCGATAAAAACTCGGTCAGCGTGATTGTTTCGATGTTCGGCCGAGAAACCCCTGTTGAGTTCGAGCTCGACCAGGTGGAGTTACTATCCCAATAACGCATCGGGCCGGATTCCCGGCCGGACCGTGGGAGGGGCAAAAGCCCCGAAAGAAATGCGAAATGTCGCATATTACCACATTTTATTCAGGAGGTGCTTATTATGGCACAGAAAGTTACCGGCATTATCAAGCTTCAAATTCCTGCCGCTAAGGCTACCGCATCCCCCCCTGTTGGCCCTGCTCTGGGTCAGCACGGCGTTAACATCGCCGCATTCATCAAGGAATTCAATGCCCGTACCCAGGCTATGGAGGGCTACAAGATTCCCGTCGTGATTACTGTTTATGCAGACCGCAGCTTTACCTTTATTACCAAAACCCCTCCGACTCCCCTGCTGATTATGAAAGCAATCGGTCTGGAGAAGGGCTCCGGCGTTCCTAACAAGAACAAGGTCGGCACTATCACTCGCGCACAGATTTCTGAAATCGCCAAAACCAAGATTCAGGACTTAGAGGGTGCTACCCTTGAGGCTGTCGAAAGCCAAGTTGCCGGTACCTGCCGTTCTATGGGCGTTACCGTTGCTGATTGATTTTAACTGTCCGAGCAAATATTTGGCTCGGTAATGTGGGAGGATTTTTCCGCATCACCACTATAAGGAGGATATAACAAAGTGTTTAGAGGTAAAAAATATCAAGAGAGCGCCAAGCTGATTGACCGCTCCGTTCAGTATGACCCCACCGAAGCCCTGGAGCTGGTAGTGAAGGGTGCTTCCGCAAAGTTCGACGAAACTGTCGAGCTGCACATCAAAGTGGGTGGTGACTCCCGCCACGCTGACCAGCAGGGCCGCGGCGCTGTCGTGCTTCCCAACGGCACCGGCAAGACTGCCCGTGTTTTGGTGTGCGCAAAAGATGCAAAGGTTGACGAGGCCCAAGCAGCCGGTGCCGACTATGTCGGTGGCATGGAGCTGGTTGAGAAAATCACCAAGGAAAACTGGTTTGATTTCGACGTGGTCGTTGCTACCCCCGATATGATGGGTGTAGTCGGTCGTTTGGGTAAGGTTCTGGGACCCAAGGGCTTGATGCCCTCCCCCAAGGCCGGCACCGTAACGCCCAATGTAACCGCCGCTGTTCAAGAAATCAAAGCCGGTAAGGTTGAGTACCGCTTGGACAAGACCAACATTATTCACTGCCCCATCGGTAAGGTTTCCTTCGGTGCTGAGAAGCTGGCCGAGAACATGGACACCCTGATGACCGCTGTTATGAAGGCTAAGCCTGCTGCAGCAAAGGGCCAGTATGTGAGGTCCTGCACCGTGGTTTCCACTATGGGCCCCGGCGTGAAGGTTAATACCGCCAAGTACGGCAATTAATTTGCTACAAAATCCCCGAAAGATTCCGTCTTTCGGGGATTTTTATAAAAATCATCAAAAATAATCCTTGACATTCTTTTTAATATATGGTAGAATTCGACTGTTGCCAAAGACAGTAGGTGTCGCAAGACATAAATCCTACCGAGGTGCGCCAATTCTTTTGATTGTTTGCGTGTCTTTCTGTCTTCTGGCAGGAAGACACTTTTTTAGTTTTCGGAGGTGAAACACATGCCCAACGCAAAGGTTCTTGAGAGCAAAAAGGCAGTTGTTGAAGCCCTGTCCGCTAAGATCAAGGAAGCTACTTCCGTGGTTTTCGTCGACTACAAGGGTATCACTGTTGCTCAGGACGCCGCTCTGCGTAAGCAGTTCCGTGATGCAGGTGTCGAGTACTCCGTTGTTAAGAACACTCTGACCCGTTTCGCTGCCAAGGAAAATGGCTACGACTTCGATGAGGTTCCCAACGGCACTACCGCTATGGCCAGCACCACCGGCGATCCCATCGCTCCCGCTCGTATCGTATGCGAGTACGCTAAGAAGAACAAGCTCCCCCTGACCATCAAGGGCGGCGTTGTTGAAGGAAGCGTTCTGTCCGTAGACCAGCTCAATGGTTTCGGCGAACTGCCCAGCAAGAACGCTCTGGTTGCTTCTGTCCTGGGTACCTTCCTGGCCCCCATCTCCAGCCTGGCTTTTGTTCTGGAACAGATCCGCGTGCAGAAGGAAGGCGGCGCTCCTGCAGAAGCTGCTGCAGAAGCTTAATCGCGTAACTCAACCAAACACAAACACACAAATTATTTACTGATTTATTAGGAGGATTATTAC
>JAZNGK010000151.1:0-7402 GCA_045576395.1 Faecousia sp.
AGAAAATTTCCTCTATGGCGCGCACAGATTGCGAGCGTGTTATGGGCACAAAGGTATACCTAACCACTTGGGTTAAGGTAAAGGAAAATTGGCGCGACAGCGATTTTCTTGTGCGCAACTTTGGTTACAGAGAATAATTTCCAAGGCTAAATATCCCCTATCTGCAAACCCTATTTTCGGAGGGGATGCAGATGAAATCACAGGACTATTGGCAGATGTTTTTGGAAACCGGTGCGCCGGAGCTGTATCTGCTATACAATAACGCAAGAAAAATGGAGAATACCCATGTACTTGACGACACGGGGGCTGGTGCTCCGGATTACAGCTTACAATGATACTGACGGACTGCTGACATTACTCACACCCAATCACGGAAAACTAACCGTGAAGGCAAGGGGCTTACGCAGAAAAAACAGTCCCTTGACCGCGCCATGCCAGCTTTTGGCTTATGGGGAATTTACCCTGTTTGAATACCGCTCCATGTATACCATTAATGAAGCAAATTCGATTGAATTGTTCACACCGTTACGCAGGGATTTGCAAAAGCTATCCCTGGGTACATACTTTGCACAGACCGCAGAATTGCTATCGCAAGAGGACTTACCCAATCCGGAGCTTTTGTCATTGGTGCTGAATTGTTTGTACGCCTTATCCGAAATGAACATTTCGGAATCATTGGTGAAGGCTGTATTTGAACTGCGAAGTGCTTGCCTTGCCGGTTACGCACCGGATTTATATGGCTGTCATCGTTGCAAAAACCCGTTTCCGGACCGTTTTGATTTAACAGAAGGACGATTGGAATGTTCTAAGTGTCGCGATGCGCTCTCCGGCGGTATTCGAATGCCTATAACTGCCGGTATGCTGAACGCGATGCACTATATCACAACCTGTGAACCCAAAAAGCTTTTCTCTTTCTCGGCAGGGGAAGATACCCTTGCACAGCTATCAACCGTAACGGAGAGTTACTTAACCACCAAGCTGGAACGCGGATTTTCCACGCTGGACTTTTATAAATCCTTATTGATTCCCAACGAATACACAGGAGAAAACCATGTCTGAATTATATCAAAAATCGCAACTGAAGCTGGAACTGAATCAAGTGCTTGCGCGTCTTTCCGATTGTGCTTGCAGTAGCGACGGAAAAGCGGCTTGCTTGGCGCTTACGCCGTCTGCCGATTTAGAAGAAGTGCAACAGCTGTTAGAGGAAACCACCGTTGCATCGAATCTCTCCACTAACAAAGGTTATCCCGGCTTTGCGGATGTGCGAGATGTTTCCGCGGCTTTAGATCGCGCAGAACGGGGCGGTACATTACACCCTAAGGATTTGTTGCATATCGGTGGTGTTTTGCGCTCTGCAAGAAATGTAAAAAACTATATTACAGAGGACGAGCAGGAAACCATCTTAACCCCTCTATTTCAAATGCTGACACCCAATAAGTATTTGGAAGAACGGATTTTCAGTGCAATCCTATCGGAAGAGGAGATTGCCGATACCGCAAGTCCTGCTTTGGCGGATATTCGTCGTCATATGCGTGTCCAAAGCGCAAAAATTAAGGACGGTTTGCAGAAAATCATTTCTTCTCCGTCCTATTCCAAATACCTTCGTGAGCCGATTATTACCATTCGGCAAGGGCGGTATGTCGTGCCTGTCAAAAGTGAATGTAAAAATGATGTGCCCGGTCTTGTTCATGATGTTTCCGCCACAGGCTCAACCTATTTTATCGAGCCGATGTCTGCCGTTAACGCGAACAACGCATTACGCGAGCTGGAGCTAAAGGAAACAAAGGAAATTGAGCGAATTTTAGCGGAGTTATCCGCAGAGGCGGCCGGTTACCGGGAGCCGATTTGCGATAACTTCCGTCTGTTGATTCGCCTTGACATTATTTTTGCAAAGGCAAGACTTGCGTTCCAAATGCGTGCTTGGGCACCGATTATGAACGATGCCGGCAAAATTGATTTACGCAACGCGCGCCACCCTCTGATTGACCCTAAGTCGGTTGTGCCCATATCCTTACGCCTCGGCACAGACTTTGATACAATGATTATTACAGGACCCAACACCGGTGGCAAAACGGTTACCTTAAAAACCATAGGTCTTTTGACACTTATGGCAGAGTGCGGTCTGCATATTCCTGCAGGCGACGGCAGTATGCTGTCTACCTTCGATGTCATACTTGCCGACATCGGTGATGAGCAATCGATTGCCCAAAGTCTTTCCACCTTTTCCAGCCATATGCGTACAATTGTGGACATCGTTGCCCAATGCGACAGCAGAACGCTGGTATTATTCGATGAGTTGGGTGCCGGTACGGACCCGACAGAGGGTGCGGCATTGGCAATCGCATTGATTGAATTTTGCAGAAAAATGGGTAGTCGTGTTGTAGCAACGACCCACTATGCAGAACTAAAGCTGTATGCGATGCGAACAGCCAATGTTATTAACGCCTCTTGTGAATTTAGCGTGGAAACGCTCCAGCCTACCTATAAACTGCTAATTGGTATCCCCGGCAAATCCAACGCCTTTGCTATATCAAGGAAGCTTGGGTTAGCAGAGGGTATTCTAAAAGAAGCGGCTGACTTGGTCAGTCAGAGTGATAAGGATTTTGAAGATGTCCTTTCTCAGTTAGAGCAACAACGCCAACAAATGGAAGCTGCGCGAACGGAAGCAGAGCATCTCAAGCAGGAAACCGCCAAGATTAAAAAGCAGAGTGAAGAATTTAATGCACAGCTCCAAATAGAACGGGAAAAGGCTATGGAACAGGCGCGTCGTGAGGCGCAGCAAATCATCGAAGATGCGCGTCGCACAGCCAATGCCGCCACAGAGGAAATCAAACAGATCAAAAAGCAACTTGCCGAAAACGCAGACACCCAAGGCATCAACCAACGGCAAGCTGACCTGCGCAGGAGCTTAAATGATGCCGAGACCAGGCTCCGTGCCGGTCAAGTACAAAAAGCCCGTCCAAAGCCAACCAGGGATATTTTGGTGGGGGACACCGTTGAACTGCTTAAGCTGGGCACCAAAGCCAATGTGCTTGCCATCAACAAAGACGGCACATATGCGTTGCAAGCAGGTATTCTCAAACTCACCGCCAAAGCTGATGAAATTTACCTGCTGGAGCAGGACAATCCCTACACCCAAAAAGAAAAGCGCCCAATCCATTCCGGTCGTGAAATGAAGATGTCTTCTATGGCATCTGAAATTGATTTGCGTGGAATGGATGCGGTGGAAGCTATCTGCGTACTCGACCGATACCTCGACGAGGCGATGCGTTCCAATCTAAGCTCCGTACGCATCATACATGGAAAAGGCACAGGCACCTTACGCTCTGCCGTTCAGCAATCCCTGCGGAAAAACAAGTTTATTAAAAATTTCCGACTGGGTGTTTACGGTGAAGGAGAAGACGGTGTAACGATTGCAGAGTTCGGTTAATTGCCTTTTTTTGGAAAATTAGCGGAAAAAGGTTGACTTTTTATGCAAATTTGTTATGATATACGGAGTGGGTCGTATTAGACGACCACGACATGAAGGAGTGTTTTCTATGTACAGTAAAGAAGTCGTTGTCCGCTGTGAATCCGGTCTGCATAACAAACAAGCTACATACTTCGTTCAGAAAGCCAATGAATTTGATTCGAGTATCTGGATGGAGTCTGGCGAACGCAAAATGAATGCAAAGAGTCTTCTTGGTATTATGTCCCTTGGAATTGTTACCGGTGCTGTGGTAACGCTTAGCGCATCCGGCGCAGATGAAGAAGCTGCCGTAAACTCTTTGGAAACGCTCCTTCAGCGGGATATTTATTGATTGTATAGGACTGCACCGCCTCAATGCAAAGCTCTGCGTTGAGGCGGTACTTTTCGGAGCTGTATATGTGTTTTGATGAATTAAAGAAAAAAGCAAATGCGCTACCTATGTCCCCGGGTGTTTACATTATGCGGGATAAGACCAATGCCGTTATCTATGTAGGCAAAGCCAAGAAATTAAAAAACAGAGTCAGTCAATATTTTCAGGATATGGCCGCTCACGCACCCAAGACCAAAATGATGGTTAGCAAAATCGACCGTTTTGAGGTCATCGTTGCAGGCTCCGAGTTTGAGGCCTTGGTGTTGGAGTGTTCCCTCATTAAGCGGTATATGCCGAAATATAATATCCTCCTAAAGGACGATAAGGGATACCCGTATCTTCGGCTTGATATGAAAGAAGTCTATCCAAAAATCACGATGGTTGGCAAGATAGCCGATGATAACGCCTCGTATTACGGGCCGTACGGCAGTCGTGGCGTTACGCAAAGCCTGCTGGAAGCCATTCGATTAACACTCAAACTCCCCGGTTGTAGCAAGGTGTTCCCGCGTGATATCGGCAAAGATAGACCCTGCTTAAATTATCACATGAACCAATGCGAAGGCTGGTGCCAAACAGAAAACAGTAACGCAGAATACCGCCTGCGCATAGAGCAGGCACAACAACTATTGCAAGGCAATTTTAAGCAGGTTTCCGCACAAATCAAACAGCAAATGCTGGAAGCCTCGGAGAGTTTGAACTTTGAATTGGCGGCAAGCCTTCGCGATAGATTGAAGGCTGTTGAGATTCTCGGTCAAAAACAATTGGTAACAGCCGGAACTTTGGCAGATACGGATGTTATCGGCTTCTTTCAAAATGATACAAAGGCCTGCTTTGCCGTTCTGCACTTCACAGGTGGCAATCTGCTTGATAAGGATTATGAGATTTTAAGCGCGGTTGAAGAGCCGGAAAGCGCGGTTGCAAGCTTACTGAAACAATTCTATCTCAATCGTGGCTATGCTCCAAAATCCATTCTCTTGCCTTTTCCGTTAGAGGACAGCGCATTATTTGCACAGCTGTTGGAATTGGAATTTAACCGCAAACCGAAGCTACGCGTGCCCCAAAGAGGGGATAATCTGCGCCTTTTAGAGCTGGCAAACATCAACGCACAGGAAGAAGTAGAACGGATAACCTCTAAAGAAGAACGCACAAGAGGAACGCTGACACTCCTTGGGAAGATGCTGAGAATTCCTGCGCCCAAAAGAATAGAAGCCTTTGATATTTCCAACATCTCCGGTACAGATATGGTTGGAGGTATGGTCGTATTTGTCGATGGAAAACCAAAAAAAGGGGAGTATAAGCGATTCTCCATTCGAGAAATGGCTGGGCAGGACGATTACGCCTGTATGCATCAGGTTCTTACGCGCAGATTCACCCGTTACAAAAATGCAAATGCGGGCTTTGACGCATTGCCGGATTTGCTACTCATCGATGGCGGTATTACCCACGCCAAAACGGCACGCGATGCCCTAAGCCGGCTGGACATTGCCGTCCCCATATTCGGTATGGTGAAAGATGACCGCCACCGCACAAGGGCGCTGGTAACGCCTGACGGCTTGGAAATCGGCATTGACACCCAGCAAAATGTATTTGCCTTGATTGGTACCATTCAAG
This sequence comes from Faecousia sp., assembly GCA_045576395.1. Lineage (GTDB taxonomy): Bacteria > Bacillota > Clostridia > Oscillospirales > Oscillospiraceae > Faecousia. Next base: position 5,451 of record JAZNGK010000151.1, read on the forward strand.
AAGAAACGCATCGATTTGCCGTTTCTTACCATAGACAATTGCGTAGCAAACGGTTGCGCTATTCGGAATTGGACAGCATAGCCGGCATCGGTCCGAAGAGAAAGCAGGACCTAATCAAGAAGTTTCAATCAATTACAGCAATTAAAAATGCCACCTTAGAGGAATTACTGCATGTTCTTCCGGCAAGTGCGGCAAATGAAGTTTTTAGACATTTTCACCATAGGGAAGGGGAGTAGGGCACAATATGCGAGTCATTACAGGAAAAGCAAGAGGCGTTGCATTAAAAGCGCCCGAAGGTATGGCAACACGCCCTACCGCTGACCGCGTTAAGGAAGCGCTTTTCAGCATCATTCAGTTTGATGTTTTCAATGCAAAAGTGCTGGATTTGTTTGGCGGAACAGGACAATTGGGCATTGAGGCGTTGAGTAGAGATGCTAAATTTGCCGTATTTGTGGACGAACGCGAAGATGCCTGCAAGCTGATTCGCGAGAATTTGCAACGCACCCGTCTGCAAGATTCTGCCCGCGTAATTCGTTCCGATTATGCCGCATTTCTTAAAAATTGTTGTGAATCCTTCGATATTATATTCCTAGACCCCCCTTATGGAGAAAATTTTTTGGAAAAATCACTAAATTTGATAACAGAAATTGACATTTTGCAATCTGGTGGTATAATAGTAGCGGAACGCCCTGTCGGGAAGGACTTGTTGTTTGATTTTCCGGGGTATTCTCGCTCAAAAGATTACAAATACTCTAAAACAATTCTGACGATTTTTCGAAAAGAATAATTTTTAAGAGGGCTATATGAAAATTGCGATTTATCCCGGTAGCTTCGACCCCATTACCAGCGGTCATCTCAATATCATTCGCAGAGCTGCCAACATATTCGATAAATTAATTGTCTGCGTTATGGTCAATGCGACAAAAGCACCGCTGTTTTCTTTAGAAGAACGCGTGCAGATGATTCAAACCGTAACCGCTGACATTCCCAATATCGAGGTTGATTTTTCGCAGGATTTGCTTGCCGAGTACGCAAAGCAAAAAGGCAGCTGTGTCATCGTAAAGGGTTTGCGAGCCGGCTCCGATTTTGAGAACGAATTCAGCATGGCGATTATCAACCACAAAATCAATCCCAATTTGGATACTATGTTCCTAACAGCGGAACATCAATATATGTATCTTAGCTCCAGCACGGTTAAGGAACTTGCCGGGTACGATGTGGACCTGTCCGAATTCCTGCCGGAACAAATTATTCCCGTCTTCAAGCAGAGAATTGCTGATGTACGTCAAGGAGGAAACAAAAAATGAATGAGCAAAACATAGAAGATATCATCTCCGCGTTGTATGACATGGTGCAGGATGCACGGGCCCTGCCTTTGGGTGCCGATAAGTGCATTTTGGAGCGGGATAAGGTTCTGGATATGCTGGACGAAATTATCGCACAGCTGCCCGTAGAGCTGAAGCAATCCCGTACTATTGTAGAATCCCGTAATGAGCTGATTGGTCAAGCGCGCCGCGAGGCAGAGAATTTGATTCGTCAAGCACAGGACCAGGCTAACAAGATGATTGCCGAAGAAACAATTTATCAAGAAGCCAAGCGTCAATGTCAAGAAATGGTTATGCAGACGAAGTCCCGTATGGCTGAACTGCGCAGAGCCAGCAACGACTACATGGACGATGCACTCCGTCGTACAGAAGAAGCGGTCGCTATGTCCCTGGAAGATGTCAGAGACACCCGTGCTAAATTCAAGGCACTGGTCGAGGCACAGGAGAAGCGCACCGAAACAACCGTTAACGATACAGAGGTCTAAAATTGAAAACAGCTCAAAAAGATAATTTTTGAGCTGTTTTTTAATGATAATGCGGAGGTTACCCAATGAATTTCAAGGAAAATTACACATTATGGTGCAACGCAGGTCTACCCGATGAGGTCAATTGGGAACTTGCCGCCAT
>JAZNGK010000152.1:0-2730 GCA_045576395.1 Faecousia sp.
CTCTTCTGGGCACTTTGCTTCCCTCCTTCATAAAATAATGATTTCATCGGTACTCGAAAGTGATACTTTCGTTGTGCTTGCCAGAGGTTTTCCTTATATATCATAAAAACCATCATGGCAAGGCATAGCCTTGCTAAAAGGCTGGGGAACATTCAAGTTGTTAGGCGTTAGAATTACTTCTTACCTGCCTTAGGACGCTTTGCACCGTACTTGGAACGGGACTGCATACGGCCCTGAACACCCTGTGTATCCAAAGTACCACGGATAATGTGGTAACGAACACCGGGAAGGTCCTTTACACGACCGCCGCGAATCAATACCACCGAGTGCTCTTGCAGGTTATGGCCGACACCAGGAATGTAAGCGGAAACTTCCATGCCATTGGTCAGACGCACACGGGCAATCTTACGCAATGCGGAGTTAGGCTTCTTAGGGCTGGTAACACGAACAGCAGTACATACGCCACGCTTCTGGGGGGAAGGCACAGTAGTAGCCTTATTCTCCAGAGTATTGAGACCTCTCTGCAGAGCAGGGGCTGTGGACTTGTAAGCAACCTGCTTACGGCCATACTTCACAAGCTGATTAAAAGTAGGCATTCCATTTCTCCTTTCTTAAATTCTCGCCAAAAGGCGGCTATATATTCTACGGAATATTCCGATAGAATCAACGGGAATTCACAACAGCAGCCGCTGCGGCACCAACCGCAATTCCACAAGCCTTACCCAAGTCCGCCATAGTGCGCACCAAAGTAACCTCCACATTATGAAGACGGCATAGTGTTCGGATTGGTTCTGTAATAGCCGGGTCGGCATCTGCCGCCAAAAACACATGGCAGACAATGCCGGATGTAAGGGCCTTGCGGAGCTGTTTTGCTCCTACAATCACTTTCCTGTCGGAAATTGCCTGCGCAACCTCCCGAAAAGCAATTACTTTCTCACGAATAATGTCCATACGGGATATTATTATAAACCTTTTTTGAAAAAAGTCAACAAAAATTAGCAAAAATATTCTGTTAATCTGCTGATTTTCTTCTTGTGTCCCATTCAGGCATCAACAGGCACACGCAAAAAGGACCGCCGTTATCCACAGCGGTCCTTTTAGGAAATTAGCTTACGATGTCTTCCACAATTTCTTCTTCCGTTACGGGTTCGGGTGTTGCACCGGGCTGAAAATCCCGATATGCCAACAGACCGGAACCGGCAGGAATCAGCTTACCGATGATAACATTCTCCTTCAAGCCAACCAAATGGTCAACCTTGCCCTTAATGGCGGCATCGGTCAATACCTTTGTGGTTTCCTGGAAGGATGCGGCAGACAGGAAGGAATCGGTTGCAAGAGATGCCTTGGTAATACCCATCAGCACCACCATACCCTCTGCCAAACGCAGCTCGGTTTCACCGGCATCAATCCGCGCCTGCACTTCAGCGTTTGCGTCCTCGAACACGAAGGAATCCACCACCGTACCAACCAGCAAGCTGGAATCACCGGGGTCTTCCACGCGAATCTTCCGCATCATTTGACGGATAATGACTTCGATGTGCTTATCGTTGATTTCAACGCCCTGTTGACGGTACACCGCCTGCACAGACTGCACAAGGTAATCCTGCACAGCCTCTACACCGGAAATACGCAGAACATCTTGCGGATACAGCGCGCCGTCGGTAATCGGCTCGCCCTTCTGTACGGTCTTGCCGTTCTGTACCTTCAAGCCGACGGAGTAAGGCACTTGATAGGTCTTAACTTCACCGTCTTCTGCGGTAACCGTAATGTTACGCAGGGCGGTACGGTGAGAATCGTCGATGCTGACTACTCCGCTAACCTCGGAAATCTGTGCCATCTTCTTGGGACGACGCGCCTCGAACAGTTCTTCAACTCTGGGTAGACCTTGGGTGATGTCATCACCTGCAACGCCGCCGGAGTGGAAGGTACGCATGGTCAGCTGAGTACCCGGCTCACCGATGGACTGTGCCGCAATAATACCGACTGCCTCGCCCAAATCCACTTCCTTGGAGGTTGCCAAGTTCATACCGTAGCAACGCGCGCACACACCGCTTCTTGCACGACAGCCCAAAATGGTGCGGATATAAATCTTCTCAATGCCGGCATCCTCAAACTTCTGTGCGTCCTCGGGTACCATCATCTGATTCTTCGAGTGGAGCAATTCACCGGTAACCGGATGCAGAACATCCTCTACGGGGTAACGGCCACGAATCCGATTGCCGAAGGTATCAATCACATCACCGTTCTGATACACAGCGCCCACCCAAATACCATTGGTGGTCTTACAATCGTGCTCGCGGATAATCACCTCTTGAGATACATCCACCATACGACGGGTCAGGTAGCCGGAGTCAGCGGTACGCAAAGCGGTATCGGTCATACCCTTACGGGCACCTCTACTGGAAATGAAGTACTCCAAAACAGACAGACCTTCACGGAAGTTTGCCTTAACGGGAATTTCGATGGTACGGCCTGCGGTATCCGCCATAAGACCACGCATACCTGCCAGCTGACGAATCTGCGCCATACTACCACGCGCACCGGAGTCCGCCATCATATAAATGGGGTTAAACTCATCTAAGTTGCCGGACAGCGCATTGGTAACTTCACCTGTGGTCTTCTCCCACTGCTGAACCACCAAGCGATAACGCTCCTCATTGGTGATAAAGCCTTGGCGATAGAACTGCTCAATCTCCACAACCTTCTGCTCAGCCTCACGCACCAGCTGGT
>JAZNGK010000153.1:0-3421 GCA_045576395.1 Faecousia sp.
ACCCTTGCGAACCTGGTCGCCGCAGCACCACAGGCTGATGCCGCAATCATCGGTCAGATCGGGACGGATACGGCCCACGTACACAATATCCTGACCGCTGGTTTCCAGAGGCATGGGATATTGCTTATTTGCCAAATCGTCTACCAGCTTACAGCCGGGTGCCTTGGCAATTACCGCACGCACCTGCTCTACGGTTACAGGCACATCAAAGTGGCAGGAAACGGAAATAGAGTGGCTACGCACAACGGGTACACGCACACAGGTGCAGGAAACCTTCAACTCCGGCAGGTGCATAATCTTGCGACCCTCGTTTTGCATCTTCATTTCCTCGCTGGTGTAGCCTTCGAATTGCTCACCACCGATTTGAGGAATCAGATTGTAGGCAATCTGATGAGAGAAGACCTTCGGCTCATAGGTTTCACCCTTGGACAGCGCCTCTACCTCGTTCATCAGCTCGATAGGACCGCCTGCGCCGGCGCCGGACACTGCTTGATAGGTAGAAGTTGTCATGGTGCGAATGGGGGAGATGCTGTTTAGGGCGTTAACTGCGGTCATGGTGATGATGGTGGAGCAGTTGGGGTTGGAGATAATGCCCTTGTGCCACTTCACATCCTCGGGGTTTACCTCGGGCACAACCAGCGGCACATCCGAATTCAGACGGAAAGCAGAGGAGTTATCCACAAACACAGCGCCGGCTTTGACAATTGCAGGCGCAAATTGCTTGGCGATGTCATTCTCTGCGGCGCCGAGCACAATGTCCACGCCTTCAAAGGCCTCGTCGCAAGCAAGCTGAATGGTAATGTCCTCACCCTTAAACTGCAAGGTCTTGCCGGCGCTTCTTGCGCTGGCGAGGGGAATGAGCTTTCCGACAGGGAAGTTGCGCTCTTCCAAAATGTTTATCATTTCCTGTCCTACGGCACCGGTGGCGCCCAGAACAGCTACGGTATAGGTTTTCATAGTAGGTCCTCCTTATTTCACAAAGCTATTATACAGAATCCGAATGGCATTGGCGAAATCCTTATTTTCCACGCCAAAGATGATGTTCAGCTCATCGGGACCCTGGTTAATCATACGGATATTGATGTTGGACTGACCCAGCGCGGCAAAAATCCGACCGGATACACCGGGACGGAATGCCATACGGTGTCCGACTGCGGTTACAATGGCAATTTGGTCTTGCACCGTAACATTGTCCGGTGCGATGTCCTGCTGAATGTCTGCTAAAATGGCATACAGATGGGGCGCCAAGGTGGCGGTGGGAATGACCAGGGATACATTGTCCATACCGTTGGGAACGAATTCAATGGAAACGCCATGTTTCTCAAAAACGGACAGTATCCGACGCAGGCTACCGACCTGATTGGTCAAGCCGCGCTTGAATATGGTGATGATGGAGAAGTCCTTTTTGCCGGTGATACCGGTGATGATGCGGTTGGGGTCTGCTTCGGTTTCAAAGGATTTGCGAATCATCGTACCGGGGGCATCGGGGTCGTTGGTATTGCGAATGTTTAGGGGAATGTTCTTTTTCCGAACGGGGAAAATCGCACCCTCATGGAGCACATTTGCGCCGGCATATGCCAGCTCACGAAGCTCGTCATAGGTGATTTCCGAAATGGGCTGGGGATTCTCCACAATTCTGGGGTCAGCCATTAAAATGCCGGATACATCGGTCCAATTTTCGTATACATCGGCACCCAATGCGGCAGCGGCCAAAGAGCCGGTAATATCACTACCGCCACGGGAGAAGGTACGGATACTGCCGTCGGGCATAACACCGTAGAAGCCGGGGGTTACGATGCCCTTTCCGGTTGCCTTGGAGCTGAATGCGGCATAGGATTTTTCGGTATCAACGGTGCCATCAATGTTGAAGAAAATCCATTCGGTCGCATCGATAAACTGAAAACCAAGGTAGGCGGCCATCAGCTTGGCGGAGAAGTACTCACCACGGCTGGCCATTTCATCTTGGGATACCTGCTTGGCGTCCAAACGCGCTTTGAGCGCTTGGAATTCGGTTTCCAAATCCAAGGTGATGCCTAGCGTATCCCGAATTTCTAAGTATCGGGAGGTAATCATTTCAAATACCGCATCACAGGCCACACCGTATAGGGTGTGGGCATGGCACAGATATAGCAAATCGGTAATCTTATGGTCGCTGCTGTTACGCTTGCCAGCGGCCGAAACCACCACTACCCGACGACCGGGGTCTGCAAACAGAATGTCGCGGACTTTTTGGTATTGACCGGCGTCTGCCATAGAAGAGCCGCCGAATTTGGTTACTTTTAGCATACACTTCTTTCCTTTCTGGAGCTATTCCGCAAATGCGGCAATAAAGGCGTTGGGATTTTCCTTGCGCCATGCGTGCATGGCTTCGACGGAAACGGGTTTGGTTACGACAGCGTCATTCCAACGCGTATCAGTATTTTCTGTAAGCCACGCATCGGTTGCGCCGCTTACATAGTAACGCAGGGTGTCTGTATTTTGGGCGGCGACCTTTTTGCCGTAAGGACTGTAAAAGCCCTTGCCGGCAAGCACATCGGCGCAATCCTGTACTACATTGTATGCGGTGGGATAGCGACCTGCGCCCTGACCGTAGAAGCTCATACGACCGGAGGCGGAGCCTACCAGCGTGATGAGGTTGTAGTTGGCAGGTACGGCAGATTCCGGCTCACCCAGCTTCACTAAGGTCGGCTGCACATAGGCGCTCACATTTCCGTCGGTGCATTTGCCGGTGGAAATGAGCTTACATACCAAGCCGTTGGCGGTGAAGTTTTCCACATCGGCAGCGGAAATTCTGCTGATACCGGCAACGGGTACGGTGGCGGTGTCCAAGCTGATGCCGAATGCCACATTCGACGACAGAATCACCTTGTGCCAGGTGTCGATGCCTTCGACATCGGTGGTGGGATTAGCTTCGGCGTAACCGAGTGCCTGCGCCTGTGCGAGGGCATCGGCATAAGTAAGACCTAGACGGGTCATAGAATCTAAAATGTAGTTACAGGTGCCGTTCATAATGCCGCCCACTTTTTCAATGGTTTGCATACGACGGGCGCGCTCAAGCTCAGACAGCCAGCCGATACCGCCACCCACAGCGGCAGTACAGCGGAAGCAGACGCCCTTTTCCTTTGCCAACGGAATCAGTTCATCGTAAAAAGAGGCAACCAGCGCTTTGTTCGAGGTAACGATATGCTTGCCGGCCTCGATAGAGGCTTTCACAAACTCATAAGCAGGGTGCAGACCACCCATAGCCTCAATAACGGTATCAATGGAATCGTCGCTTAGTACATCTTGAAAATTTTTGGTAACTTCAGCGTCCGGTAGAGAGACATCCTCCAAGCAGACAACCTTTGCAACGGTCATATCATCGCGGGATGCGGTCAGGTCATAAACACCTCTGCCTACTACACCAAAGCCGAGCAGTCCT
>JAZNGK010000154.1:0-2490 GCA_045576395.1 Faecousia sp.
CCCTTCTTTTTGTCTTTTGTGTCAAAATGTGCGTTGTGGTATCACACCCACAGCTTAGAAACGGAAATCTCCTGATAAATACGCTCGATAGCTTCTGCGAACATAGGAGCGATGGTCAGATACTTAATCTTATCGCTCTTATCAGCAGCAATGGGCGTGATGCTATCCAAAAATGCCAGCTCAGTAATCACGCTGTCATTGATACGCTGGATAGCAGGACCAGAGAGAACACCGTGGGAGGCGCAGGCGTAGATGTTCTTAGCACCACCGACCTCGACCAGAGCCTTGGCAGCGTTGCACAGAGAACCTGCGGTATCCACCATGTCGTCGAACAGGATGCAATCCTTGCCCTCGACATCACCGATAACATTCATAACCTCGCACTGGTTGGCCTTCTGGCGACGCTTATCGACGATAGCCAGATTCATGTGCAACTTCTGTGCGAAAGCGCGAGCGCGGGCAACAGAGCCGACATCGGGGGAAACCACGACCATATCCTCGCACTTCTCACCAAACTTCTTGGCATAGTAGTCCACGAAGATGGGGTTGCCATACAGGTTATCCATGGGGATATCAAAGAAGCCCTGAATCTGTGCTGCATGGAGGTCCATGGTCAGCACGCGGTCTGCACCAGCGGCGGTAATCATGTTTGCCACCAACTTGGAGGAGATGGGGTCGCGTGCCTTGGTCTTGCGGTCCTGCCGGGCATAGCCAAAGTAGGGGATAACAGCGGTGATACGGCCAGCACTGGCGCGACGCATCGCATCAATCATAATGAGCAATTCCATCAGATTGTCGTTGACGGGATTGCTGGTGGACTGCACGATGAACACATCGGAGCCACGCACAGACTCATAAATAGAAGCGGAAACCTCGCCATCTGCAAAGTGACCAATTTCAGCATTACCCAGCTGAATACCAATCAGATTACAAATGTCCTTTGCCAAACCGGGGTTGGCATTGCCGGTGAAAACCTTCATGTCCTTACCGTGAGAAATCATTTCCAATACCCTCTTTTCTTTATTCTTCTGCGGTAGTCCGCAGAGTTTTATCTGATGCTAAATATATTGTATCGGCAGTGCCGTTACTTATTTCTTTTTATGCAGTTCGCGTTTCCGCCGTGCCCAGTTGGGTTTGACCTCCTGACGCACTCTGCCGATGGCCAAGGCATCCGCCTCGACATTCTTCGTAACCGTTGTGCCAGCGGCGATATATGCCCCTCTGCCCACCGTCACAGGCGGTACGAGGTTGGTATTACAGCCGACAAATACATCGTCCTCGATAACGGTACGGAATTTTTTATAGCCGTCGTAGTTCGAGGTAATCGTACCACAGCCGAAATTAACCCGACTGCCCACATCACTGTCACCCACATAGGTGAGATGGCTCAATTTTGTATTTTCTCCAAAGACTGCGTTCTTAATCTCGACAAAGGCACCGATTTTACAGCCGTTCCCCACTTCACACTTGGGGCGGATATGGGCATACGGACCGACATGGACCCCGTTGCCGAGGAAGCTCTCCGTGACCTGCGACGCATTGACCACTGTGCCATTTCCGATGATACAGTCGGTAATGACGGCGTTGGGACCAATCTCACAGTTCTCCCCAATCACGGTATTGCCCTTGAGAATCGTGCCGGGGAGAATGGTCGTACCCGGTGCGATGGTCACACGCGGGTCGATATAGGTGTGGTCGGGGTCGAGAATATTTACCTGCGTGCGCTGGTGGTAAAATGCAATATTCTCCTTGGCGGCCTGTTGCAGACGCGCCAAATCCTCAATCGTGCGGAAGGACAGCATCATACTGCCCAAAGGAAGCACCGCCTCGTGGACTTCCTCCACCCAGCAGTGTGCGGCAAATTCTTCCAAATCGCTCTGGTAAGTATCCTCCGTTCCAACGGCGACAACCGCCTCGGGGGGACAGGCGGCCATCACATCGTCGTGGTACTCGCTGTCACATACAATAAAAAACCGCTCGATGCCTTTCTCCATCCACGCCCGCATACACCAGTTCAACACAGGGCAGAACAGTACATTTTGTAGCATCAGCGGCTTACCGTCATAAGTTGGGGCGGTATCCTCCGTTAAAAAAATTACGATACACTTGCTACCCACGAAAAAAATCACTCCTCTGTCGGGATACTATCGTCACTACCATTATAGCAGACCTTTTCCGTTATGCAAGGGGCATTTTTCTGTTTTTCTTGTCCTTTTGCATCGGAACGGGAATTTAGAAAAATCGTTGACAAGGGTGTACCTGCTCTTGTATAATAAGTCGATACGAAAGAAGCGAGGAAGGAGAATTACTGTGGATTATCTTTTGAAAAATGCCCGCGTTTATCAAGATGGCTCTTTCGTTGCGGCGGATATCTCCGTTCGTGACGGACGCATCATTTCCATCAGCCGGGATGTGGAGCCTACCCCCGGTGCTTCTGTCATTGATTGCCATTATGCCGCTGTTTTCCCCGGTTTCGTTGATGTTCATGTT
>JAZNGK010000155.1:0-5265 GCA_045576395.1 Faecousia sp.
CACCTTGGAGATTCTGCATTATGTGATCGGTGCCAATTACTTTACCCATAGAATCCAGATTCCTGGTGTGATTTTCTCTCTGTGGCAAGGTGATTGTTGCCTTTTAAATAGTGATGAAAATATACTTTCCAGAAAAAATACCCATTATCACAGCGGTGATATTGAGTATATCTCTGCGCAGTTAGGTTTTGTGTTTAAGTATGATGCTTGTGCGGCAGAACTGTCTTATCAGAAAAGTGTCTTGGCAGGCAAGGAAAAACATTTGTATGAGCGTCCTATCAAAAAGCTGATTATTGAAATCGAAACCACCGGTAATTTGAAAACACAAGGTGTCTATGTGACAGACGGTAAAGAAAAGTCTGTCGGCAAGAAGGTCTATACCACATATCTTTCCACCCGTACAGCAGATGAACTGTTAACGATAGGTACAGACAGCACCCAATGGAAAATTCCGGAAGACGATTATGCAGAGGGTGTTTACTTTCTTTTAGATGCCGGGCAGGAATCTGTTGGTTTCCTGAATCTGGATTTTGAGGTGCCGGAAGCGTGTGATGTTCTGATCGGATACGGCGAGCATTTGGAAGACTTGCGTGTCCGTTCCAGTATTAAAAAGCGGAATTTCGCAGTCAGCTACCATGCCAAGGCAGGCAGAAATCAATTCTTCAATCCTTTCCTGCGTATGGGTATGCGGTATTTGCAGATTCATATTGCTTGCAAAAACGGTACAATTTACAAAGCCGGAATCCGCAATGTCTATTATCCCTTGCAAATGCCGGAAAATAACATCTCTGATGCTTTGCACCGTAAAATCTACGATGTTTCCGTCAGAACTCTGCATATGTGTATGCACGAGCATTATGAGGACTGCCCTTGGAGAGAGCAATCCCTGTATACCTTTGACAGCCGGGTACAAATGCTCTGCGGCTACTACGCATTTGGTGAATACATATTCCCCAAGGAATCCTTGCGGTTGTTTGCAAAGTCCTTGCGAGAGGACGGAACTCTGGAGCTGTGCGCACCGGGTATCATTCCCATTACCATTCCTTCCTTTACTACCATCTATATCCGGCAGTTAAAGGAATATTTGGAATATTCTGGGGATGTAGACTTCATCCGGGAAGTGTTTGACTGCGCAAAATACATCGTAGAAAAATTGGAAGAGAGAATCGATGAAACCGGCTTACTTCCTTGCTTTGCGGGCGATCAGTACTGGAATTTCTACGAGTGGAAGGACGGACTGGCTGGAGAGGAGTACTTCAAAGAAAATCCTCCTTACGAGTGTCCGCTTAATGCCTTTGTATCTGATAGCTTCTACTGTTTTGCAAGACTTTGCGATGTCGTACAGCCGGAACTGGCTGCCCATTACGATACTTTGCATACTGAGCTGAATGAGAAGCTCCATAAGGCGTTTTTTGACCGGAACAGAAATGTGTACTTAACTCGGTTAAATGACTACGAGAGACCTTTCCACGCCTTCACGCAGGCTCTTGCACTTTATGTCGGTGCAACACCGGATGATGTCAAGTCCAAAGTTGTGGAGAATATGCTGTCCGACTGTATGATTCCCTGTACCTTGAGCGCAAGTATCTATGCGTACGACGTGCTTTTGCAAGCGGGCGATTCTTACCGTGAGTATGTGCGCAAAGATGTGGAGAAGGTCTGGGGCAAAATGCTCTATGCCGGTGCGACCACATTCTGGGAAACGGATTTGGGCCATGCCGATTTCCATAATGCAGGCTCTCTGTGTCACGGATGGTCGGCAGTACCCATTTATCTGTACGGAAAATACAACCTACTGGAAGAATAAAAGGTGAAAACATGCGATTTACAGAACTATTAAATAAGAAAACGGTGGACAATCCGGGCACCAGAACACCCATTATTGCTTTTTTGGGTGACAGCGTGACCCAAGGTGTTTTTGAGACTTATGAAAAAAACAAGAAGATGCAGGTAGTTTTTGACAGCACTTCTGCTTACTCAGAAAAGGTTAAGGAGCTGCTGGCAATGCTGTATCCCCAAGCGCCGGTTTCTGTGATGAATTGCGGTGTCAACGGCAGCTCTGCCACAGCAGGTTATGAACGGTTAAAGCGGGATGTGCTGGCTTTTTCTCCTGATCTGTTGGTGGTCTGCTTCGGACTGAACGATGCCAATGCGGAGATGGACGGATTGGAAACCTACAAAACCGCATTGCGCAATATATTTACCACTGCAAGAGAGGCGGGTATTGAGGTCATATTTATGACCCCCAATATGATGAATACCCATGCCGGAAAAGTATCTCCCGGCGAGATTTTAGAACCGCTGGCAGATGTATTTGCCGCACGGCAGTTAAACGGCGTATTTGATGCTTATATGGATGCTGCACGGCAGGTGTGCCGGGAGGAAGATGTGGTTATTTGTGACTGCTATGCCATTTGGAAGAAGATGTATGAATCCGGCGTGGATACTACAAATCTGCTGTCCAACGGTTTGAACCACCCTACAAGAAAAATGCACGAATTGTTTGCATGGCAGCTTGTGCAGACTATCATAGAAAAGTAAAGGAGATTAGAGAATGAAAACAGTAAAAGATAAGTACCTTGTGGTAGGCGCAGACTTTGCCGGCTATCCGCTGAAGGAGGCGGTTGTTGCACATTTGGAGAAAAAAGGCTGGAAAATTACCGATGTGGGTGTGCGTGCTGATTCTGACCCCAACGATACTGACCTTATGTTCCATAGAGTAGGCCTTCGTGTGGGCGCAATGACCTCTGAAGGCGAATTTGAAAGAGCGTTGCTATTCTGCGGTACGGGTATGGGTATCCATATTGCCGCCAGCAAGTGTCCCCATGTCCACGCCGGCGTTGTAGAGAGCGTTCCTGCGGCACTGCGTGCCATTACCGGCAACGGTGTTAATGTGCTGGCAATGGGTGCGTTCTATGTAGCACCGGCTATGGGCTGCGATATTGCCGATGCCTACTTAAATGCAGAATTGGGCAGCGGTTATGAGTGGTGGTACAATTTCTATGAGTTCCATAAGCTGGCTATTGATGAATTGGAAGCCTTCAATTACGAGGAATACAAAGCAAATGGCTTTAAGGTAAATAAGTTAGGTGACTATCCCTTAAAGTTAGAAACCAAACCCGAATAGGAGATAGATATGGAAAATTGGCTTAAAAATGCGGTTGTCTATGAGGTCTATCCCCAGTCATTTTATGATTCCAACGGAGACGGAATCGGTGACTTGCCCGGACTGATTCAAAAATTAGACTATATCGAAGACTGCGGCTTTAATGTGATTTGGCTTCATCCTGTGAACGACAGCAGCTTCCGGGATGCAGGCTATGATATCACAGACTACTATAAGGTTGCGCCCCGATACGGCACCAATGAGGATTTTCAGGAATTCTGCCGTCAGGCCCATAACCGGGGCATCAAGGTCATCTATGACTTGGTAGCCGGTCATACCTCCATTGACCATCCCTGGTTTCAGGAATCGGCAAAGGATGAAATCAACGAATATACCAACCGCTACATCTGGACAAAAGGTACTTTCGAGGTTGGACCCGGAATCCGGGGATACAGCCAGCGAGATGGCAATTATATACCCAATTTCTTCTGGTCACAGCCTTCTCTGAATTACGGTTATGCCAACCCCACGGAAGACTGGCAGCTTCCTGTTGACCACCCGGACTGTATTGCCACCAAGGAAGAACTGAAAAAGATTATGTACTTCTGGATGGACATGGGCGTAGACGGTTTCCGTGTGGATCTTGCTCCCACTTTGATCAAGGGCGATACAGAGGGAAATGTGACCCGGGAATTTTGGCACGAACTGAAAGCCCATGTTAAGGCAAAGAATCCGGAGTTTATTCTGGTCTCCGAATGGGGCAAGCCTGCAAGAGCTGTTTGGACAGGCTTTGACTGCGACTTCTTACTGCATAGCTATCACCCCGCTTACACATCTTTGTTCCGACACGAAGAAGGCAGAAATGTTGCAAGAGAGTTTATCGGAAACAGCTATTTTGACAAGGCTGGAAAAGGCGATATCCGCATATTCTTGGATCATTTCCTTTCCGAATACGAGAAAATCGGAGAAGATGGCCACATTGGCCTGATTACCGGCAATCACGATCTACCCAGAATCGGTTATGGTCGAACACAGGAAGAAATGAAGGTAGCTATGACCTTTATTTTGACAATGCCCGGTGTTCCCTTTGTTTATTATGGCGATGAGATTGGTATGGATTTTGCCAAGGGTATTCCCTCGAAAGAGGGGGGCTATATCCGCACCGGCGCTCGTACACCGATGCAGTGGAACAGTCAGAAAAACCACGGCTTCACAGAAAGCGACGATCCCTATCTGCCTACAGATGCCAAGCCCGGTGCGCCTACTGTGGAGGCACAACGGCAAGACGAAAACTCCTTGCTGAATATGATCAGAACCTTGGTAAAACTGCGTACACAGAACAAGGGATTTTCTGATGTGTCCAATTTCAAGGTTTTGGCTGAGGGCTATCCCTTCGTTTATGAAAGAACAGTAGCCGGAAAGAAATTCCTGATTGCCCTGAACCCTTCCGCAGAAGAAAAGGTTTATGACCTTTCGGGCGTTGGGCAGGTCATCGTCAATCATAATGTGCAAATCCGTGAAAACGCTTTGTATATGGGTGGCATCAGTTGTTTGGTGGCGGAAATGCTATGAGTAAGAAAAGGGTCATTATCATCATTGCTATCGTATCTGTAGTTTTACTTTTAGCAGGTAGCATTTTGTTCATTATCAAGAAAGGGAACAAAAATATGGAAATCAAATGTATGAGCTTTAATATTTTGGGCATTGATGGCTATGACGGCTATTTGCCTGTTGGTGATCGGGCGCAGCATTTACAAACCTATTTAAACGAATCCGGAATGGATCTGATCGGTCTTCAGGAAGCGGGCAGTCACGACTACGATTGGCAAGGTTATTTTGTGAGCAAAATCGAGCGCGATGGCATTTATAAGGCTGTTTGCATCGGCAATGAAAAGGCATATGACGAGCAGGCATCCCGATATCCCGCAGGGCGTGTCTCTAATAGCGCAGGCCTGATCATTCTATATAAGGCAGACCGCTTTGACCTGTTGGAGAGCGGTAGCCAAAGATATTCTTCCACAGAATTGCAGGAGCGTCATTATCAGTGGGCAAAGTTTACCGATACATATACCGGAGAAACCGTATTTATGACCAATACCCACTGGTCCATCGACTGGGATGAGAACGGCAAGGTCAGTGCAGAGGCGGGCGATCAACAC